>NZ_JAKRMO010000014.1:0-78638 GCF_022346485.1 Brachybacterium sp. ACRRE
GCCCCGACCCGTGGCGCCCCATCGGCCCTCACCATCGGCGCCCGTCGGCCTGCCTTCGGCACCGGGCTGGGGTGTTCGCCGCGCCCCGTGTACGGTCCGAGGGTGACCAGCGCGCTCAGCACCTACTTCGACCGGCAGAGGCACGTCCTCGGCTCCGCCGCGCCCGACGGCGACATCCCCGACCTGGCCCGCCTCTCCGGCGCCCGCGAGGACCACCTCGCCGTCGCCCTGTGCATGGCCGACGGCGAGATCACGACCGTCGGCACCGACCACAGCTTCCCGATCCAGTCGATCTCCAAGGCCTTCGCCTACGGCGCGGCGATCGACCTGCACGGCCTCGAGTACGTGAACTCGATCGTCGACGAGGAGCCCACGGGCGAGCAGTTCAACGCCCTCAGCCTCGATGTGTGGACGAAGAAGCCCAAGAATCCGCTGGTGAACATCGGGGCGATCCGCACCCATGCGATGCTCGGCCCCACCCAGGGCGAGCGCACCGAGCGCCTGCGCTCCGTGCTCGAGGCCGCCGCCGGCCACACGCTCGCCCTGCACGAGGCGACCCGCCGCGAGGAGGCCCGCACGGCCGACCGCAACCTCGCGCTCGCCTACATGCTGCGCGCCGCCGGCTCGATGACCGAGGAGGCCCACGAGGTCGTCGAGGGATACATCGAGGGCTGCTCGGTCCTCGCCTCGGTCACCGACCTCGCCGTGATGGCCGCGACCCTCGCCTCGGGCGGCACCAACCCGCTGACGGGCGAGGAGGTCTTCTCCCGGGTCGCGGCCCGCAAGACCCTCTCCGTCATGCTCACCTGCGGGATGTACGACAACGCGGGCGACTGGGTGAGCGACGTCGGCCTGCCCGCGAAGTCCGGGGTCGCCGGCGGCATCATCGCCGCGCTGCCCTCCCGCTTCGGCATCGCGACCTACGCCCCGCAGCTGGACCTGCACGGCAACTCCGTGCGCGGCACGCTCCTGTTCGAGCGCTTCAGCGAGGACTTCGCCCTGCACATGCTCGACGGCGTCGAGCCCATGGACCTCGAGCGCCGCGCCGCCGAGATCGTCGAGGTGAGCGGCGAGCACTGAGGGTGCCGCCCGTGCTCGCGGCTCGCTCGCGCCCCGCCCTCCCGTCCATCCGTCCGCCCGTCCGCCTGCCCACCCGCTGTGCCGCAGTGCACATCTCTGAGGGCGGCCCGGGGGTGTGGTCGACCATGGGGCGCGGTTAGGCTCTCCTTCATGACGACCGATCTCCGATCGACCGCCGTCGAGGAGAGCGCCGTCCCGTCCGAGGACCTCGCCCCCGACGGGGCAGGCGAGGCCGCTCGGCGCACCGCATCGCGCGACCCCGCGCGCCGGCTCGACGCCGAGGGCCTCGTGCTGCGCTACGGCCGCAGCGAGGTCGTGCACGGCGTGGACCTGCAGATCCGCCCCGGCGAGGTCACGGTGCTGCTGGGCCCCAACGGCAGCGGCAAGTCGACCGTGCTGCGCGCCGTCTCCCGCCTGCACCCGCTGACCCAGGGCGAGGTGCGCATCGCCGAGCGCGACGCGGCGCTGATGGGCGCCAAGGACTTCGCGCGCACGCTCACCCTCTTCTCCCAGAGCCGCGGCACCCCGCAGGGCCTCACGGTGCGCGAGGTCGTCGGCTTCGGCCGCCACCCGCACCGCCGCCGCTTCGCCGGTCTCTCCGAGGCCGACGAGGCCGCGATCGAACGCGCGATGGAGCTGACCGGCACCACGGCCTTCGCCGCCCGCGGAGTCGGCGAGCTCTCCGGCGGGGAGATCCAGCGCGTCTGGCTGGCCTCCTGCCTCGCCCAGGACACCGGCATCGTCCTGCTCGACGAGCCCACCAACCACCTCGACCTGCGCTTCCAGATCGAGACCCTGGACCTCGTGCGGGACCTCGCGGTCGAGCACGGCGCCGCGATCGGTGTGGTCCTGCACGACCTCGGCCAGGCCGCCCGCATCGCCGACCGCGTGGTGCTGCTGCGCCGCGGCGACGTCCACGCGGCCGGCACCGTCGACGAGGTCCTCACCTCGCAGCATCTCAGCGAGGTCTACGAGATCCCCATCGAGACCACCACGGATCCCGCAAGCGGACGCCGCCGGATCGAGGTCGCCGAACGGCGCCCTCGCGCCCGCTGACCGCACGTCGCCCCGCCGCAGCCGCCACCGCGCTGCACACCATCCCGCCCGCACCCGGCCGCCCGGCCGACACCACCCCGGAGAACCATGACCCCCACCCCGCTCAGGACTTTCGCGTCGACCACCGCCTCCTCGCGCCCGTCCCCGCTGCGCCGCCTCGGCGCCGTGCTCACCCTGGGCCTCACGGCTCTCTCACTCGCGGCCTGCGGCACGACCGACGTCGAGGCGTCCACCGATGCCACGAAGGACGCCTCCGCCGTGTCCGAGTCCTGCGCCGACGACTCCACCTCGACCGCGACCGGCCCCGTCGAGCTCACGGACGACTTCGGCCGCACCGTGAAGCTCGACGAGCCCGCGAAGCGTGTCGCCGTCCTCGAATGGCAGCAGACCGAGGACCTCCTCAGCCTCTGCGTGACACCGGTGGGCGTCGCCGACGTCGAGGGCTTCAGCACCTGGGACACCGCCGAGAAGCTCCCCGACGGCGTCACGGACGTCGGCCAGCGCGGCGAGCCCGACCTCGACACCCTCTACGGCACGGACCCCGACCTCATCATCGTCGAGGCCTCCAGCAAGGACGACGAGATCATCGGCCAGCTCGAGGAGCGCGGAGTGCCGGTGCTCGCCACCCAGGGCGCCGACGCGAAGGACCCCATCGGGAACATGAAGGACCTGTTCTCCCTGATCGGGAAGGCGACCGGCCGCACCGAGCGGGCCGACGCGGTCCTCCAGGAGTTCGATCAGCACCTCGTCGAGGCCAAGAAGAAGGTCGAGGACGTCGACCTGCCCACGCGCGATTTCGTCTACTTCGACGGCTGGGTCGACGGCGGCAACGTCTCCATCCGCCCCTTCGGGAAGGGCGCCCTGTTCAGCGCGCTCGGCGAGGAGCTCGGGCTGAAGCCCGCCTGGACCGGGAAGACCGACGCGCTCTACGGGCTGGGCCAGACCGACATCGAGGGCCTCACCTCCGTGGGCGACGCGAACCTCTTCTTTACGTCGACCGACGACCCGGCCGGCAACTACGTCACCGAGCTCGAGAAGAACGACATCTGGACCTCGCTGCCCGCCGTCGAGGACGGCCGCGCCCACGCGTTCCCCTCGAGCATCTGGACCTTCGGCGGTCCCCGCACCTCCGAGCAGGCGGTCGACGCCTACGTCGACGCGCTCACGAAGTGACCCGCCCGTGACCCCCACGGCGACCCGGACCGCCGCTCCCGAGAGCGCGGAGCGGGCCCCGGCCGCGACGCCGGCCCCCGCAGCGCCCCGGCACGCGGGCGTCGGGGCGCTGCTCGCGGGCGGCGGCGGGCTCGTCGTGCTCGCCGTGGTGCTGGTGATCGTCGGCGCCTGGCACCTCACGCAGGGGACCTCGGGCATCGGCCTCGGGGACCTGCTGCGCGCCGCCGTCGGGGCGGAGCCCGCCGACCCGGCGGGGGAGGGCGGCGTCCCCGTCTCCGCGATCTTCTCCGCCTCGCGCCTGCCGCGGCTGCTCGCCGGAGTCGCGGTCGGCTTCGCGCTCGGCGCGGCCGGCGCCGTCCTGCAGTCGATCTCCCGCAACGCCCTCGCCTCGCCCGACACCCTCGCCGTGACCGCCGGCTCCTACCTCGCGATCGTCGCCGTCGCCGCCTTCGGACTGGCCGTGCCGATCTGGGCCTCCGGCGCCGTGGCCTTCGCCGGCGGCCTGGCCGCCGCGGGCCTCGTGCTCGCGATCTCGGGCGGCGCGGGGACCTCCACCACGCGGCTCGTGCTCGCCGGGTCCGCGGTCGCGCTCGCCCTGCAGGCCGCGACCTCCGCCCTGCTCATCCTCTTCGAGGTGCAGACCACGGGCCTGTTCGCCTGGGGGAGCGGCTCCCTCGCGCAGCTGAACCTCGACGCCTCCCTGCGCGCGATCCCGGTGATCGCCGGCGTGCTCGTGGTGATGCTGCTGATCTCCCGTCGCCTGGACATCCTGGGGCTGGGCGACGACGCCGCCTCCTCCCTCGGCATCCCCGTGCGCCGCACCCGCGTGCTCGGGATCCTCGGCGCCGTGCTGCTCACCGCGATCGCCGTGACGGTCGCCGGGCCCGTCGGCTTCGTGGGCCTGGGCGCCCCGGTGCTCGCCCGCCTGCTCGCGGTGCTGCTGCCCGCCCTGCACCGCCACGTGCTGCTCATCCCCGCCTCGGGCCTGCTGGGCGCGCTCGTCGTCATCCTGGCCGACGCGCTGCTGCGCGGCATCGCCGGCGCCGAGGCCGCCGCGAAGATCCCCACCGGCATCGCGACCTCCCTGCTGGGCGCGATCATCATGATCGTCCTGGCGCGCCGATTGCGGGACTCGGGACCCGCGAAGGAGCCGCCGCAGGCCCGCACCCCGCCGCGCTCCGGCCGGCGCGCCCTCGTGATCGGCGTGATCGTGCTCGCGGTGCTCGCCGCGGCCGGACTTGTCGGACTGCTCGCGGGCAGCCTCTGGCTGCGCACGGGCGACGTGCTCCTGTGGCTCCAGCACGCGGCTCCAGCGCCGGTGCGCTTCGCGCTCGACGAGCGCCTGCCGAGGACCACCGCCGCGATCGTGGGCGGCGCGTCGCTCGCGCTGGCCGGCAGCGTCGTGCAGTCCACCGTCCGCAACCCGCTCGCCGAGCCCGGCATCCTCGGCATCACCGCCGGGGCGGGCCTCGGCGCCGTGCTCGCGATCAGCGCCGGCGGCGCGGGCGGCGCGAGCCGGCCCGTGATGGTGGGCGCCGCCATCGTCGGCGGCCTCATCACCTTCGCCGTCATCTACGTGCTGGCCTGGCGGCGCGGCATCCGGCCCGAGCGCCTCGTGCTCGTGGGCATCGGCATGGGCTTCGCCCTCTCCTCCCTCTCCACGTTCCTGCTGCTGTGGCAGAACCCGTGGGACACCCCGCGCCTGCTCACCTGGCTCTCCGGCACCACCTACGGCCGCAGCCTCGTCGACGTCGCGATCGTCGCCGTCGCACTGGTGCTCTTCGCCCCCTTCGTGCTCTCCCGCTCGCGCGAACTCGACCTGCTCGCGCTCGACGAGGACTCCCCGCGGATCCTCGGCGTGCGCCTCGAGCGCACCCGTCTCGCGGTGATCACGTGCGCGGCCGTGCTCGCCTCGATCAGCGTCATCGCGGTGGGCACGATCGGGTTCGTGGGGCTCGTCGCCCCGCACCTAGCGCGGGCCCTGGTCGGCGCGAGGCACCTGCGCTCCGTGCCGGTCGCGATGCTGCTGGGCGCGCTGCTGGTGAGCATCGCCGACACGATCGGCCGCACCCTCATCGCCCCCGCCCAGGTCCCCGCAGGACTCGTCGTGGCGATCATCGGCGCGCCCTACTTCGTCTGGCTGCTCTGGCGCTCGCGCGCCTGAGGAGCCGGGTGCCGATGGGGCTGGCGGGGCCGACGGGACTGCAGGTTGCGATGGGGCTGGCGGGGCCGACGGGACCGCAGGGGCCGACGGGACCGCAGGGGCCGACGGGTCGGCGGGCGCCTCAGACGCGCGGCGCCAGGTGGATCCCGGCGATCATGCAGCGCACCGATCCGCCCGCCGTCGCGATCGTCGGCACCTCGACCGCGCGCACGCGGCACGAGCGCTCGATCCGGCGGCGCTGATCGGGGGTGAGCGCCGCGGCGGCGGTCCCCGACATCATCAGCGAGCGCTCGCCCGCGGGATCGGAGGCCGCGCTCGCCTCCGCCACGACCTCGAGGCAGTTCCCCGCGAAGGCCCGCACCTGGTCCTCGTCGATCTCGACGACCTCCCGGCCGCCCGCGCGCAGACGCTCGCGCACGGCCTCCCTCCGCGCCGGATCCCGGATCATCGAGGCGCCCAGGACGGCGACCTCGGTCCCCACGCTCATCAGCACGTTCGTGTGATAGACGGGCACGCCCGCGGCGTCGGCCGCATCGAAGACGAGGGGCTCGAGACCGAGGTCCGCGCACACCTCCGCGAGCAGCGTCTCGTCGAGGCGCCGCGAGCGGCACGCGAAGGCCGTGCCCGTGACATCGTCGAGCACCATCGCCCCGGTGCCCTCGAGGAAGCGCGCGTCGGCCTCCCCGTCGGAGTAGTCAACGACCCTGCGCACGTGGAAGCGGCTGCGCAGGGCGGCGACGATGTCCGCGCGGCGCTCGGCGCGGCGGCTGGGCGCATACATGGGGAACAGCGCGAGCGTGCCGTCCGCGTGCGTGCTCAGCCAGTTGTTCGGGAACACGCTGTCGGGGGTCGCCGTGCCCGGATCATCGAACATCGTCACCGCGACGCCCGCGGCGTCGAGCGCGTCCGCGAGGCGCCCCACCTCGTCGTACGCCCTCCGGGCGAGCACGGCGGGGTCCTCGGCGCGCGCGGCGCCGAGGTGCTGGAAGGCGTTGTCGAGCGCCGTCTCCGGGTTCGCCGTGAAGTGATGGGGCCGCACCAGCAGTGCCCGCGACGGGGACTGCACGGGGAGCGGATGCTCCGACCGAGCACCGGCGAGGGCCGGGGCACTCATCGTCCGCCGACCGGGGACAGCGAATTGACCAGCGAGAACAGGTCCTTGGGGTCGCTCGGGGAGGCCACCAGGTCCACGTCGGAGACGAGGTCGGTTCCGGCCGTCGCGTCGCGTGCGCAGCGCAGTCCCGAGAAGTCGGAGATCGCGAAGCCCACCGAGTCGAACACGGTGATCTGCTCGGGCGAGGTGCGCCCCGCGGCCGTGCCCGTGAGCACCTCCCAGAGCTCGGTAACGGCGAAGTCCTCCGGCATCTGCTGGATCTCGCCCTCGATGCGGGTCTGCGGCGTGAACTCGACGAACACGTCCCCGGCCTCGAGGATCCGCGGGTCCAGCTCGGTCTTGCCGGGACAGTCGCCGCCGATCGCGTTGACGTGCACGCCGGGGCGCACGTCGGCCAGGTCCAGGACCCGGTTCTGGGCCTTGTCCGCGGTGCAGGTCGTGATGATGTCCGCGCCCTCGGCCGTCTCCGCGGCGGTCGCGGCGTCGTGGATGCGGAAGCCGAGCGGCTCGAGGTTGCGGCGCACCTTGTCGACCGCCGCGGGGTCGACGTCGAACACGCGCAGCTCCTCGATGCCGAGCACCCCGCGGAAGGCGAGCGCCTGGAACTCCGACTGCGAGCCCGCGCCGATGAGGGCGAGCACGCGGGAGTCGGGCCGGGCGAGCGTGCGGGCGGCGAGGGCGGAGGCGGCCGCCGTGCGCAGCGCTGTCAGCAGCGTCATCTCCGAGAGGAACACCGGGTAGCCGTTGTCGACGTCGGCGAGGACGCCGAAGGCGGTCACGGTCTGGAAGCCGCGCGCGGGGTTCGAGGGATGACCGTTGACGTACTTGAACGCGTACGTCTCGCCGTCGGATGTCGGCATCAGCTCGATCACGCCGAACGGGGTGTGGCTCGCGATCCGGGGGATCCGCTCGAAGCTCTGCCAGCGCCGGAAGTCGTGGTCGAGGTACCCGACCATGGTGGTGAGGATGTTCTGGGCGCCGTCCCGCACGATCCAGCGGGCCATGTTCGCCACGTCGAGCAGCTGCGTCATCGTCATCGCTCCGTCTCTCGCGGTGTGCCTGGTGATGATCAGCGTAGATTTCGCAGATGGCAGGCGGAAGAGCAGGATCGCGCGAGATCTGCCAAGTTCATGCGCATTCTGCGAGCAGGGATCTAGCATTCTGCGCATGAACACTGCACCGGACGGCTCCGCGGACCGGCTGACGGATCTGGACCGCAGACTGCTGGCGGCGCTGCGCACCGACGGGCGCGCGCCGATCGCCTCCCTGGCCCAGCGCCTCGGCGTCTCGCGGGCGACGGTCTCGCATCGGATCGAGAAGCTCACCGCCCAGGGCGTGATCGTCGGCTTCTCGGTGCGCGTGCGCGACTATGCGCAGGCGGCGCCCGTGCGAGCGATCTCGTTCATCGAGGTCGAGGGGCGCACGACGGACCGGGCGATCGACGCCCTGCGCGGCTTCGTCGAGATCCAGAACCTCCACACGACCAACGGGGGCTGGGACCTGGTCGCCGAGATCGCCTGCGAGGATCTCGCGGCCTTCGACGGCGTGCTGCGACGGATCCGCGGCATCGAGGGCGTGGTCAACTCGGAGACGAGCCTGCTGCTGAGCTCGGTGGTGCGCTGACGGGGCCGGGACGTCGCGGTCGCCGCGGATCCGGGCATGGGCGGACCCGCAGGCTGCGCTCGTGCGCCTGCCGGATGGACGAGGTCCGGCGCCTGCGGGTCCGGGCAGCTCGGTGGGATTCGCTGCACGTCCCTCGATCTGGTGGTCGGCGGCGGTGCCGCCGGTCAGGTCGATGGTCGCCTCAGCGGCGAGCCACCTCACATGTCCGAGAGAACTTCATCTGTCGGATCACCTCCTTCCCTGTGTCCGACGAGCGTAGGACCGGACGCGAGAGGGCGGCAAGGGATTAACGGGAGCGGACGCGGGCGCGGAGTTGGGAGCGTGAGCACGCGGGGGCCGGGTGCCGAAGCACGCGGGGGCCGGGCGGGGAAGCGGACGCATGCACCGGCGACGACGAGCGGGGCTCGAGCTTCATCCTGCAGGCAGCACGAGGTCGAGGCGGAAGCCGCCGTCGACCCGCTGCGCCGTGACGCCGCCACCGTGGGCCTCGGCGATGCCGCGCACGATCGCGAGGCCGAGGCCCGCGCCGCCGGAGGCGCCGAGGTCGTCGGACTGCGTGCGTGCGGGATCCTCGCGCCACCCGACCTCGAAGATCCGCCCGATGTGCTCGCTCGCGACGCCCGGCCCCTGGTCCAAGACGCTGAGGACCAGGCGGCTGCCGGGCAGGACGTCGGCCGAGACCACGATCTCCCCACCGTCGGGGGAGTGGCGCACGCCGTTGCTGAGGAGGTTCGCGAGCGCCCGCGTGAGCTCGCGCGGATCCGCCCGCAGCACGCGGCCCTCGATGCCGCGGTGCACGATGCGGATGCCGCGGCGCTGGGCCACGGGCATCACGTCGGCGACGGCGTCGGAGACGAGATCCAGCAGCTCGACGGTCTCCCGCCGCAGCACGAGGGTGCCGGACTGCAGGCGGGAGAGCTCGAAGAGGTCCTCGACCATCGAGCTGAGCGTGTCCACGCGACCGCGGATGCCGCGCGCATAGGCGGTGGGGTCGTCGGCGGTGCCCGCCTCGAGCGCCTCGGCCATCGCGCGCAGACCCGTGAGCGGGGTGCGCAGGTCGTGGGAGATCCACGCGATCGACTGCCGACGGTCCGCGTCCAGCGCCTCGATCTCCGCGCGCGCCGCGTCGAGCCGACGGGACGTCTCCTCGAGCTCGGTCGAGAGGGTCTCGAACTCCTTCCAGCCGGGCCCGTCAGCCCCGTCCGCGCCCTCGGATCCGTTCGAGCCCTCTGATCCGTTCGTGCCGTCGGATCCGTCCGCGCCGGCCGAGCCACCGGTCCCGATGCCGGTCCCGATGCCGGTCCCGACCCCGGTTCCGCCGCCGGCCCGGTCCCCGAGCCGCCGCGCCGAGTCCGCGAGAGCCGTGATCGAGGTGCGGACCCGTCGGCCCAGCAGCAGCCGCGCGGCCGCGATCGAGATCAGGCCAGAGACGGCGAGCACCCAGGCCAGGACCGCGAGATCGTGCGCGGAGAAGTACATCTCCACGAGCACCGCGAGGGTCGTCGCCGCGATCGAGAGCACCGTCGCGACCAGCAGGATCACCGTCTGCGAGACGATGCTGCCGCGCCGGTTCAGGCGTAGCGCCCACCAGGCGCCGCCCATCACGACGCCCGTGCACACGATCGTCGTCGCGACGATCAGCAAGTAGTCGATCGGGCTCAGCACGTGGGCCCCGTCTCCAGCCGGTACCCGGCGCCCCACTCGGTGCGCAGGAAGCGCGGGGTCGTCGGGTCGGGCTCGATCTTCTCGCGCAGGCGGCGCACGTGGACGGTCACCGTCGAGGCGTCGCCCTCGCTCCAGCCCCAGACCTCGCGGAGGATCTCGTCGCGGCGCACCACCTGGCCCTCGCGACCCAGCAGGAACAGGAACAGCTCGTACTCGCGCGAGGTCAGCGCGATCTCGCGGTCGCCGATCCGCAGCCGCCGGTGCGCGGGATCCACGCGGAACGCCCCGGCCGTGAACGCGACGGGCGCCGCATCCGGCAGCCGCCGGCGCAGCAGGGCCTCGAGCCGCAGCTGCAGCTCGCGCAGGGAGAAGGGCTTGGGGAGGTAGTCATCGGCCCCGTGCTCGAGGCCCTCGATGCGGTGGTCGACGGTGCCCAGCGCGGTGAGCATGAGGATCGGCACGTCGCTGATCCCCCGCACGCGGCGGCACAGCTCGTCGCCGCTGAGCCGCGGCAGCATCCGGTCCAGCACGATCACGTCCGGGACCTGCGCCCGTATCGCCTCCCACGCGGCATCGCCCGCCGCGAAGGCATCGACCCGGTGACCGGCCGCCCGCAGATGGTCGCCGACCACCGTGCGCACGGCCGGATCGTCCTCGACGATCATCACCCGCGCGCCCGCACTCGTCCTCTCGCTGCCGGCCACGCAGCCAGCGTAGGCGCAGGGGACGGCCGCGGATCTTACGGATCCGTCACGCGCCCTTACGGTTCCGTCATCGCGCTCACGGAGCCGTCATCCTCCTTCTCCGCGGCCGACGGGCCGGGTCGACTGGTCGCCATCGGGGTCGGCATCGGGCCGGCCCCCGGGTCGGGAAGCACCCCGGCCCTCGACACAGGAGGAATCCCATGCGCATCACCCGCACCCTGCAGCGCGCCGCCCTCGGCGCCGGAGCACTCGCGCTCGCCGCCGGCCTCGCCGCCTGCGGATCCGGCTCCGGAGGCTCCATGGACGACGGCGCGGCGAAGGACGGCTCGTCGTCGATGCAGACGAGCGACGGAGGCGGCGACGCAGGCATGACGTCCGACGGAGGCGGGGACATGAGCGGTGACATGGGCAGTGACATGGGCGGCGACATGACCATGTCCATGGCGCACGGCACCTTCGCGGGGGCGAACGGCAAGAGCGTCGCGGGGAAGGTGAGCATCGAGGACGGCAAGCTCATGCTCACCGGATTCTCCTCGGACCAGGGTCCCGACCTGCACCTCTACCTCGCCGAGGGCGATGACGAGGACGCCGTCGACTCCGGGATGGAGCTCGGCGACGTCGCCTACGACTCGGCCGAGCAGACGTTCTCCGTCGAGGGCGTCGACCTCTCGCAGTACGACCACGTGGTCGTCCACTGCGACAAAGCCAAGGCCGTGTTCGGCAGCGCCGCGCTGTCGTGAGCCCGGGGAGCGGGCGGGTGCGCGGCGCCGAACGGCTCGCCGCGGGATCGGCGCTCATCTCGCTCATCGCACGCCTCGTCCTGGCCGCGCTCTGGCTGGTCGAGGGCGCGGTGAAGGTGCACGCCGGCTTCGGCGCAGCGGACATCGGCCTGGTCGTCGACGGGGCGCGGTCGAACGCGCGCGTGCCCGAGGTGTTCGCCCTGTTCGCGGAGTACGTGATGGCCCCGCTGGCCGGGGTGCTCGGGATCGGCATCCCGGTGCTCGAACTGGCCCTCGGGGCCGGGCTCGCGCTGGGCTGGGGGACGCGCCTGCTCGCGCTCGCCTCGAGTGCGACGCTCGCCCTGTACTGGATGTCCGACCAGCTCGTCGTGCAGTACCCGGCGATGATGCTGCTCGGCGCCGTGGTGCTGTGCCTGGCACGGGGCCCGGCGCGGCCCCGCGCGCCCCGCTCCTCCGTCGGGCCGCCGCATCGGTAGACTGGCGCGCATGTCGACGAGCTCACGAGACGCGCTGGTCCGCCGTCCTTTCGAGGGACTGCCGCAGGAGCAGGATCTGGTGGCGATGCGCCAGCTGATCCCTGCCGCGACCATCAGCGCGCGGACCACCGCCGAGTTGGGGAGCGAGGCCGTCACCCTCGCCACGATCCTGCCGATGAACTGGCCCGCGATCCGCCGCTCCGACGGCTCGGTCGTCGTCGGCCTGCAGGCGAGCGTCCCCGGCGGGGACCTCTCGCGCGCCTTCGGCCAGGCGATCGTGCAGGCCCTCGCGCTCGAGCCCGGCTCGCCGGTCCCCACGGTCGCCCTCGAGGACGACTCCCCGCGCCTCCAGGACGTGCTGGACCTCGACGGCGACTTCGCGATCGAGGTCCACGACTCCTTCGAGTTCTGGGTCGACCCCGAGGCCGATCGCACCGCCGAGGTCGAGGCCTCCCTGCGGGAGGCGAACGAGAAGATCATGCCGACCCGTCCGGTCGCGGGTCTCGAGCACGCCTACTGGGTCGACGCCGGCCCGAAGGAGCACCTGCGCTGGGTCCTCGACGCCGACGAGGACCGCGTCGTCGACGCCGTGGCCCGCCTGCACGCGCGCCGCGAGTCCGGCATCGGCGAGGGCACGAAGTACGTGGGCTCCTTCCGCGCCGAGGGCCTCACCATCCCCGTGTGGGATCTGCCCTCCGGGTTCGGAGCCGAGGGCGTCGAGGCCCAGGCCGAGGCGTTCAGCGCGCGCTTCCTCGAGGCGCTCGAGACCACCGAGCCGCTCACCGTCATGGAGCGGCGGGCCCGGGGCGGCATCGTCGCGCGCCAGGTGACCCTGCGATGAGCGCGGCGGGGCCGCTCGCGGCGGACCGTCCCACGGCGGTCGCCGTGGTGATCCCCGCCAAGGACGAGGCCGACCGGATCGAGGCGACGATCCGCGCCGCCCAGCGCATCGACCGCGTGGACACCGTGGTGGTCGTCGACGACGGCTCGAGCGATGCGACCGCAGCGGTCGCCACCGGCGCCGGCGCGCTCGTGGTGCGCCACCGCACCAACCGCGGGAAGGCCGCCGCGATGGCGACCGGCGCGCGTGTCATCGCCATGCGCGAGGACACCGAGGCGGCCGATGGCGGCGTGGACTTCCGCGAGGAGCTCCACGCGGAGCCCCGCATGCCCGGCCACACGGGCCCGCTGCCCGTGATCTCCCCGTCGGACCTCATGTCCCGCGCGCTGCTGTTCCTCGACGGCGACATGGAGGACAGCGCCGAGAACGCAGCCCCGCTCGTGGACGCCGTCCTCGACGACGGCGTCGACATGGCGATCGCCCTGCTGCCACCCCAGAACGGCGCCGCCGGCTTCGGCATCGTGGTGCGCACCGCCCGCAACGGCATCCGCCGCATCACCGGATGGGAGCCGCAGCAGCCGCTCTCGGGCACGCGCTGCATCACCCGCGAGACCTGGGAGGCGTGCCAGCCGCTCGCCCCCGGCTGGGGCGTGGAGACGTCGCTGACGATCGACGCGCTCACCGGCGGTTTCTGGGTGAAGGAGGTGCCCTGCGCCCTGCGTCATCGCGCCACCGGCAAGGACCTCTCCGGGCAGCTGCACCGCGCCGCCCAGCTGCGCGATGTCACCCGCGCGCTGCTGCGCCGCCGCACCGTGCACCCTCCGGAGGTCGCGGAGGAGACGGTGGAGGGCGTCGAGGAGCCGGGCGTGGTCGCCGACGAGTCGGTGGTCGTGGACGAGCCGATGGGCGCCGACGAGCCGATGGTGGCCGACGAGCCGATAGTGGCCGACGAGGCGGCGCCGGCGGTCGAGGAGACTGCCTCGGGTGCCGAGGGCGACGCATACGTCGATGCGGAGGACAGTGCTGTCGAGGACGACGCGGAATCCGAGGACGTCGAGGCTGAGCCCGGTGTGGATCCCGAGTCGGACGATGCGCCCGCACCGCTCGCGTTCGACGGATCGGAGAGCGCGGGTGGAAGGACTGCGGAAGCGCTGTCGCCGCAGGCTGACGCGCTCGAGTCGGAGGATGAGGTCGCCCCCGCTGACGAGGCGCCCCAGGCAGACGACGCGCCCCAGGCCGACGCGACGGAGCAGATCGACGAGGTCGAACCCGCCGCCGCGAGCGCCCACGAGGCAGCGACGGAGCCGGCGCTTCCGCACTCCGCGCCCGCGAGCTACCCGGACGACGTCGACGCCTGGGGAACGGTGTCGACCGAGGCATCGGTCGTGGACGAGGATTCTCCGGAGCCGGAGCCGGAGCCGGAGCCGGAGCCGGAGCCGGAGCCGGAGCCGGAGCCGGAGCCGGAGCCGGAGCCGGAGCCGGAGACCGAGCTCGCCACGGCGCCTGCTCCCGAGACCCCGTCCGCCGCCGATTCCACGGACGCTTCGGCCGACGACGCCCCGTCGGCCCGCACTCTCGCGGACCTTCCCGCGTCGGGTCCGTTCGACGCCGAGGACGCGCGCGAGCTCGAGCAGGTCGACATCGCAGCCCTCGACGCGGACCTGCGCGCGCTGCCCGTGGACGGGCCCTTCGAACCCGAGGACGTGGTGCTGCTCGCCGGCGCCGATCTCCATGAATTGGGCCGACGCATGCACGAGGCGCCCGTGGACGGGCCCTTCGCCCCCGAGCACGCGGTGATCATGGCCGCGCATCTCCAGCGCAGCGTGCCGCGCGTTCCCGAGCGCATCGAGCTGCCGATGGACGCCGGCGAGTACACCTCGCTCGTGGTCCAGTCGGCCGTCGAGGAGGCGGACGCCGAGGGACATCGGGATCGCGGCAGCCAGGACTGAGCTGGAGCAGGGGAGCAACCCCACCTCGGACGCTCGGGCGGGAGCCGCACACGCTGCGCGGTGCCCCGTCCGCCCTCCGCCTCCGCGGTCCGACGCACCACCTGCCCTCCGCGCCACCTGCGCGCCGCGTCACCCGCCGACCGGGGCATCCTCCCGGGCGGGCAGCACGGCCGCGAGAGCGAGGATGCTGAGGCCCAGCACGGCGGCGATCAGCACCGGTCCCGTGTCGTTCACCGCGTAGCCCAGCCACCCGCCCGCTACCAGCGCGATCCGGACCGAGCGCCCGCTCGGATGCTCCTCGTCCAGCTGCTCGAGCGCACGCCAGTGCAGGCGGCGCGGCATGAGGATCGCGACCGAGCCGAGCACCGCTGCGAGCACCACCAGCGCGAGCCCCGGGTAGTCCACGAGCATCTGCAGGTTCTGACCGAGCTTGCGCAGCACCACCGTCCCGAGTCCGCCCGAGAGCACATCGTCGATGAATCGACCCAGGTGGGAGCGGGAAGCCGGCGGACGCAGCCAGTCGAGCACCGACACCCCGACCACGGCGACCGCGCCCGCCGCATACAGTCCCAGCACGTGCCACCAGCGCAGCGGGATGCCGGAGACGAGCAGGGCGAGCAGCCCGAACGTCGGCACGCACACGAGCATCGAGCCGAAATCCGCGCCCATCGACGGCGCGACGCACGCCGCTGAGACCACCACGCCCGTCGCCACCGTCGCGATCACCCGGGCGCGCGGGGTGCGCAGGCGCGTGAACAGGCAGCCCAGGGCGGCGAGCGTACCCGCGAGCACCATGCCGAACAGGTGGTTCGAGAGCCCGTAGAAGCGCGCCCCGGAGATGGCGTTCGCACCCAGGGGGGACCCCGTCTGCCACGGTGAGCCGAGCGCCGACTCGAGCAGGATGAGGCCCGCGACCAGGCCGAACGCGACCCCCGGAGGTCCGAAGCGCGAGCGCCGCCAGGGGCCGGCGAGCACCACCGCGGCCAGCACCGCCGACCCGGCCCACACCACGCCCGTCAGCGCCAGCGCCGGGTGCTCGGCCCGCCACCACGGCACGAGCGTGGACATGAGCGCGACCGGGAAGCACAGCGGCGCGATCGCGAGCAGCGAGCGAGCCGCGTGCCGCAGGCGATCGCGGCGGCGCAGCGGCGTGATCAGCAGCAGGACGAGCCCGACGGCCCCGAACGCCAGCCAGGAGAAGAACGCCGGGGGCGAGGCGCCGTCCACGAGCCGCGCGGCGAGCGAGCGGTCCAGCGCGAGCTGCTGGGGGTCGACGCGGGTGTCCACCCCCTCGAAGGACTGCCCGGGCAGGGTGAGCGTCGGCTCGACGCCGTGGCTCTCGAGCACGGTGGGCAGCACATCGGTGAGCACGACGAGCCCGTTCTGATGGGTGGATCCGCTGGACAGCGCCTCACCGGGGCGGCCGGTGTCCATCGCGACCTGCAGGCCGGCGGTGCGCGAGGCGATCGACCCCTGGGTCTCGACGGCCGCGGGATCGGCCGGGTCGGTCGCCGCGACGGAGACCAGCAGGGTGCGGGGGAGGTCCGCGGCCCCCGCCGCGGAGCCCGCCGCGGAACCGGACGCGCACCCGCCTGCCGCGTCGAGCACCTCCCCGGCGCGCTCGTCCAGCGCAGTGAGATCCGAGGGAGTGGACGAGCCGAGATCGACGAGGAGCACGCCGGAGTCTGCGTCTACGGCACCATCGCCATCGAGCGCCGCGCTGATGCGGCCGACGGGGACGTCCTCGCTCGCGTCGATCTCCGTGGTGCCGCCGGGGATGCGGGCGAGCTGGTCGGTGGGCGGGTTCGGGACGCCGGCGCTCGACGGGGCCGTCGCGGCGAGCCCGCGGAAGCCGGTGCGCAGCGTCTCCTCTCCCTGCCGCTTCGTGGAGACCACGGTGGTCGAGGTCGTGTTCATGGCTCCCACGCCGGCGTTCTCGGCGAGGCACTGCAGATGAGGGGTCGTCTCCTCGGACACGTCCTCCCAGCTCAGACCCGAGGTCACCAGGACCATGCGGACCGGTGCGCTCGACGCGCCTGCGTCCGCTCCGTCGTCGGCCCGTGCGGGTCCCGTCGGCCCGAGGAGTGCCGCGGCCGTCGCCAGCAGCACACACATCGCCGCGAGGACGACCGGACGCGGGAGGAGACGCCGCGAGCCCCTCGGCGTCGGCCCCGCGAGCCCGCGGGGGAACGCGCGCGGAAGGGACGGACGGGGGAACAGCACGTCAGCGATGGTATGCGGCCGTCCCGGGAGGAGCCTCACCGTCGGACTCGCCGGTATCGCCACGCGCGCCGACCACCGGATCCGGGAGCATCGCCGCGATCAGCGGCAGCGAGACCACGAGCGCGGCGAGCAGCAGCATCGCCCCGGTGTCGTTCGTCGCATATCCAATCCACGCCCCGACGCCGAGCGCGATGCGCACGGGCCGGGCGGCGGGATGCCGGGCGTCGAAGGCCGCGAGGCGCACCATGTGCGCGCGGGTGGGGACGAGCGAGCACAGCCAGAGCACGGCGGCGAGCAGCAGCACGCCCAGGAGAGGCCAGAACGTGGTGACCTGGTCGATGTTCTGCTGCGCCTTGCTGGCGACCACGTCGAACAGCTCGCCGGAGAGCACCTGGTCCACGAACCGGCCCAGGTGCGTGCGCTGCGCGGGCGGGCGCAGCCAGTCGAGCACCGAGATGCCGCCGACGGCCACCACCGCCGCCCCGCCGACCGCGAGCAGATGCCACCAGCGCACGCGGATCCCGCTCAGCATGAGGGCGAGCAGACCGAGCGCGGGGACCAGCACGAGCACGCCGCCGAAATCGGCGCCCATCGTCGGCGCGGCGCTCACGCCCATCACCACGATCCCGATCGCGATCACGGCGAGCACTCGCGTGCGCGGACGAGCGAGCCGTGCGCACACGGCGAGCAGCGCGATCATCGTGCCCGCCAGCACCATTCCCGAGAGGTGGTTGGAGATGCCGTAGAAGCGTCCGCCGCGGATCGCCTGCGCCCCGAGCGGGGAGCCCAGCTGCAGCTGGGAACCGGTCGCGGACTCCGCGAGGACGGCCAGCGCGAGCAGCGCCCCCGCGGCGCCGGCGGGGCCGTAGCGGACACGGCGCCAGGGGCCGAGCAGCGCGATCGCCGAGAGCACGAGGGCGAATCCCCACACCACGGCGGTGAGCGCGAGCGCGGGGTGCTCGGCCCTCCACCAGGGCACGGCCCCTGCGAGCAGGCCCGCGGCCGGTCCGAGAGGGAGGCACACGGCTGCGGCGCGCGCGGCAGCGGACAGGCGGCGGCGCGCCGCAAGACGGGGGACGAGCAGCACCAGGAGCCCGAGCGCCGGCAGCACCAGCCAGGATCCCAGCGCCCACCACGTCGCCCCGTCGACCAGCACGTTCGCGGCCGAGCGGTCGGTGGCCAGGCGGATGCCGGCGGTGTCGCGGACGACGGCATCGGTCGCGCCCGCGCCCGACCCGTCCGCGCCCGACCCGTCGGCGCGCGCCGGGGTTCCCTCGAAGACCTGCCCGGGAAGTCCCTCGGGGGTGCTCTCGCCGTGGCTTGCGAGGATCGTCGGCACCACGTCGGTGAGCAGCACGACTCCGTCCTGATGGGTGGATCCGCTGGTCAGCGAGCCGCTCGCGAAACCGGAGTCCATCACGACCTGCAGTCGGTCAGGTCCGGGCGCGGGGGAGCGGCCCTCCTCGACCGCCTCGGAGTCCTCGGGATCGTAGGGGGCGACGGAGACCAGAAGCACCCGCCCCATCGACGCGCTGTCGCAGCCGCCGACGGCATCGAGCTGCTTCCCGACCTCCTCGTCGAGAGCGGCGAGGGCGCGGCCGCGCTCCGAGTCGGGGGCGACGGGGTCCTCGTCGGCCCCGCGTGCGGGCAGCGAGTCCAGGGAGACGACCTCGGGGGCGTTGGGCAGCGCGGAGACCAGGTCCTCCGCGGGCTGCGGTGAGCGCGAGGTCCGGTGGGACTGGGATGCGAGGCCCAGATAGCCGCTGGTCAGCGTCTCCATGCCCTGACGACGCGTGGGTGTCAGCGGCGTCATCGAGCCGACGCTCATCGCGGCGGTCCCCGAGCGCTCGGCGAGGCACAGGAGGTGCGGGGTCGCCTCGGAGATGTCCTCCCAGTTCAGCCCCGCGGTCGCCAGGACGAGCTCGACGGGCTGCTCCGAGGGGCCCTGCGCGGCGGGGGCTGCGGGAACTGCGGGCGCTGCGGGCGCTGCCACGCCGTCCGCGCGGGCCGATGCGGGGGCGAGCACGGGGAGCAGCACGGAGACGAACAGGGCGAGCGCGAGGGCGAGCGCGAGAGGGCGGGCGGCGCGGTCAAGGCGCCGGGGCGCGCGTGCCGGGGCCGAGCTCGGGCCGATGGCCGACGGAGGGAAGGTCACCGGATGATCGTAGAAGGCGGAGCCGGACCGCCGCTCACGCCGCCGGCCCGGACGCGGCCGTCCGAGGGCGAGTCCGCACTGCGCGGCGTGAGATCGCGCGGTGGGGACCGCGGGTGGGCCGGTAGATTGCCCACGATCGCGGGCGATGCCGCCCGACCACTGCTCGGCGCGGCCCCCGCTGGGTCCGGCCCCGCCTGCCGTGACCTCCGCTTCGGCCCGTCTCCGAGGAGCCCTGCATGATCCTCCACACCGTCTGCTTCACCCTCGCGCACGCGCCCGGCTCCGACGAGGAGCAGGCCTTCCTCGACGAGGCGCGACGCATCCTGCCCGCGGTCCCCGGCGTCGAGGAGTTCACGGCCTCCCGGCAGGTCGGCGAGCAGAGCGACTTCCGCTTCCAGTTCGCCATGCGCTTCGCCGACCAGGACGCGTACGCCGCCTACGACGCACATCCGGACCACCAGGGCTTCGTCGCCGAGCGGTGGAAGAGCGAGGTCGCGGCCTTCCAGGAGTTCGACTTCGTCCCCCTCGAGGGATGACGATCCTCTGATGGCGCGGGTGGAGGACGTCGATCGGCGCGGGCGGTCCGTGCGCCTCGAGCGCCTCGGGAGCTCTCATGCCGGAGCCATCCTCGCAGGTCAGGATCAGGTTCTCGCCCGGGAGGTCTTCGGCTGCCGCTGGGAGCCCGCAGAGCTCGCGGAGTTCCTCGAGCGCGCGGAGCGGTGGAGCACGGACGGGCCCGTGCGCGAGTTCGCCGCGCGTCAGGTCGCCGGCGGGAACGCCGACATCGACACCGACACCGGCATGAACGCGGGCACGGGCACGGGCACGGGCACGGGCACGGGCGCGGGCACGGACGCACACGCACGCAGTGCCTGCGGCGAGATCGTCGGCGGGGGAGGGCTGCACCTGCTGGGCCGCGGCCTCGAGCGCGGGCAGGCGGACATGAGCTATTGGGTGCTCGCTCCGCAACGACGGCACGGCTGGGGCGCCGCGATCGCCCGCGCGCTGCGGGACACCGCGAGGTCCGATCCGCGCATCCGCACGCTCGTCCTGCGCATCGCGCCGGAGAACGCGGCATCCCAGCACGTCGCGAGGGGAGCAGGCGCACGGCCGACGGGCCGGAGCGAGCGCCACCCCGGTGACGCGAGTCGGCGGGTCGAGCGCTGGGAGCTAGACCTCGACGACGAGCCCGAGCGCGACCCCGAGCGCGACCTCGACCCCGACCGCGACCTCGATCCCGACGACCGAGAGGCCGGCACAGCCCGTCTACGCTGGCCCGATGATCCGTCTGACCACCCCTGACCCCGCCCGCTTCGAGCCCTGGGCCGCGTGCGTGCGGGACTTCGCGGACGGGCCGATGGACGGCTCGGGCTATTTCGGAGGCTCGATCCCCGAACCCACCCCCGAGGAGTTCGCGCGCTATCTCGAGCTGCGCCTCGCCGAGGGCGACACGTCGATCCCTCCGGCGCCCGTGCGCGTGCACTGCTCGTACCGGTGGATCATCGACGAGACCTGGGAGGCGGGCGGACCACTGCTCGGGTTCCTCGCCGTGCGCCACCACCTCACCGGCTTCCTGCTCGCCCAGGGCGGGCACATCGGCTACTCGGTGCGTCCCTCCGCCCGCCGACGGGGCGTCGCGGGTGCAGCGCTCGCCGTCGGCCTCACGGAGGCCGCTGAGCTGGGCATCGATCCCGTGCTCGTCTGCTGCGCCGGGACCAACGAGGCCTCGCGACGCACCATCGAGCGCAACGGCGGGGTGTACGAGAGCTCGATCGCCGAGCACAGGCGGTACTGGTTCGGTCAGGGCCCCTGGCCGCAGGAGCCGGACGCGCAGGGAGCACCCGGCCGCTGAGCCCTGGACCGCGCCCACGCCGCGCGCCTGCCGCGGTTACCCTGCAGCCATGCGGTACGGATTCCTCGGCCCCGAGACCACCTTCACCCACCAGGCGCTCCTGCAGGCCCTCGCGGAGGCGCCCGACGAGCTGCGCGCCGAGGCCGAGCTGATCCCGTTCACGTCAGTCGCGACCGCGACCACGGCACTCGTGGACGGCGAGATCGACGCGATCACCGCGCCGATCGAGAACTCGGTCGAGGGCGGGGTGTCCGGCACGCTCGACGTCCTCGCCTCGCACGACCGGATCACGATCGTCGCCGAGCAGATCGTCCCGATCACCTTCGTGCTCGCCGCCAAGCGGCAGATGGACCTGTCCGAGGTGCGCGCCGTCGCTTCCCACACCCACGCGCAGGCGCAGGTCCAGGGGTGGATCCGCGAGAACCTGCCGGGCGCCGCGATCGAGCCGGCCTCCTCGACCGCCGGGGCCGCCCAGGCCATCGCCGACGCGAGCGAGACGGAGGCCGAGGGGCTCGCCGCGATCTGCTCACCGCTGGCCGCGGAGCACTTCGGGCTCCAGGTCCTCGCCCGCGGCATCGAGGACACCAAGGGCGCCCAGACCCGCTTCGTCATCGTCACCCGCAACAGCCGGATCCCGGCGCGCACCGGGGCGGACAAGACGACGCTCGTCGTCCACCTCCCGCACAACCGCTCGGGCGCTCTGCTGGAGATGCTCGAGCAGTTCAGCGCCAACGGTGTGAACCTCTCCCGCATCGAGTCCCGGCCCATCGGCGACGCGCTGGGCCGCTACTCCTTCTCCATCGACGCCGAGGGGCATCTCGAGGACCGTCGCGTCGCCAGCGCTCTGCGCGGACTGCACCGCATGTGCCCGCAGGTCATCTACCTGGGGTCCTATCCGCGCGCGGATCAGCAGCGGTCGACGGTCGACGTCGCCACGGCCGACGACTCCTACGACGACGCGAGCCGCTGGGTGGGCGAGCTCAGCAGGATGATCACGCCCGTCCCGTGACGGACTCGTCCGACGGCACCTGCCCGGATTCGGATGTCTCCGGCTCGGTGGCCGTCGGGGCGGTCGGGTCCGTCGGATCGGTCGGGTCCATCGGATCCTCCCCGCCGTCGATCTGATCAGATTCCGTGACGTGCGGCCCGACCTGCTGCCGGTCGGTCTCGACCGCTCGGTCCGCGACGCTGGCCGGCGTGCGCATGATCAGCGCGCCGGGATCGACCTCGGCGAGCAGATGGGTCGCCTTCCCCTCCGTGTCGCCGTCGAGCTGCACGGGCTGCGGCTTGGTCGTCACCACGCTCACGCTCGTGGTGAGCGCCTGCTCCATCGTGGAGAGCTGGGGCTTGGGGTGCAGCGCCGGCTGGACGAGACGCGCGATGATCTGGCTGAGCCCCGCGGCACCCCGCCACGAGAGCACCAGCACGTCGAGGCGATGATTGTCCACCGTCGCGTCGGGCATGAGGACGATGCCGCCGGGCAGACGCCCCACGTTGCCGATCAGCACGGTGCGGGCGTCGACGTCGACGCTGTGGCCGGAAGGGGTCGTGATCCGCGCCGAGAACGCGCGGCCCACGATCTTGTCGAGCCCGGCGACCACGTAGGCGGGCCAGCCGATGCGCCTCTTCATCTTCGGATTCGTCGCGCCGATGACCTCGGCATCCGCTCCCACACCGGCGATCACGAGGAACGCCCGCTTCTGCGCCGTCGAGATCTCCGACGAGGAGCTGCCGGTGCGCATCCAGCCCATGTCGACCATGCTGTCGGCTCCCAGCAGGGCGACCCGCAGCGCCTTCTCGAGGTCGTCGAGGGGGAGGTCGAGGTTGCGGGCGAGCAGGTTGCCGGTGCCCACGGGCAGGATCGCCATCCGAACACCCGAGTGGGCGAGGGCCGAGGCGACCTCGCGCACCGTGCCGTCGCCGCCCGCCGCGATCACCAGGTCGGCCCCGTCCTCCAGGGCCTGTGCGGCCTGGCCGCGGCCGGGGTCCTCGCGCGTGGTGTCGTGGAAGTGCAGCTCGATGCCGAGCAGCCGCTCGGAGATCGTGCGCAGGCGCTCGCGGAACTGCTCGGGGTCGTCATGCTTCGACGGATTCATGACCACGGCCACGCGGGAGAACGACGCGCCCTCGCTCGCGAGCACCGCGCGGTCCGCACGAGCGCGCGCGAGATCGTCCACCTGGCGGCGCTGAGCGCGGACGTGCACGAGCACCACCGCCAGCAGCACGACGACGACCACGCTGAGGGCGATCGAGACGATCGCGAGGACGGTGCTCAGATCCATGGGCCGAGACTACCTGGGCCGATGGTGCGACGAGCGACGGGCAGCATTCACCCGCTGGGTGCGGAAGGACCGCCGAGCCGGTCCTCCTCGGGGTGCGCCTCGACGGAGTGGTCGTCGTGCCGCGAGGCGGTGTCCAGATCGGGCCGCGGCCAACGCAGCGGGGGAGGGACGCTGGTGAATGTGCGGCCGGTGGGAGTCGTGAGGCGGAGGGCGCGATCAGGAGGTGGCTCCGGTCCCGCGGGCGCGTCGAGTGGCCCCGATCCGACAGGGTGCACCGATCCCTCGGGTGGCCCCGATCCGTCGTGCCCGCCGGCGGCGCCGGTCCTGATCTCCTCGATCCAGCCCTGGGTCTCCATGAGGTAGTTGCACGATTCGCACAGGCCCGCGCCGTTGTCGATGCGGGTGGCGCCGCCGTCGGCGTAGCTCTCGACGTGGTCGATGTGGCGGATGCTCGCCTCGCACCAGGGGGTGCGGCACCGCTGGTCCGCGATCTCGATGAAGCGACGGTCCGGACCGGAGAAGCGGCGGCGCGTGTCGTCGGCCGCGGTGAGGCGTCCGCTGATCGGGTCGGTGAGCAGGCGGCGCACGAAGCGCTGCGCCGTCGAGTCGTCCTCCGGATCGCCGTGGAGCGCGAAGCGGCGGGCGATGCCGGCGGGCACGGGGTGGCCGTCGATCCAGGCGACGTCGTCGGCCTCGTCCAGCAGCGTCTTGTCGGTCATCATCAGCTGGATCTCGACGCCCATGCTCCCCGGTTCCTGCTGGCCGGTGACGCGGGCGACCAGGGCGTCGGCCATGTGCTGACCACGGGTGCCCTCGATACCCTGGGAGCGAGCGGTCGAGGCGGCCCGGTCCAGCACCTTGTACACGGCGACGCCCTCGGCGAGCGGCAGCAGGGCGCTCAGCCGCACGGTCGAGCCGGAGGCGGGACGGATCGAGACGTGCCGCTCGGAGATCTCGCGCTCGTGGCGGGCGAGGGCTGCGGCCTGATCGAGCTCGTCGGCGCGCGCTCGAGCGAGCACGCCGGCACGGGTGGGGGAGACCTCCGGCAGCTGGGCGGAGATGTCACGGTCCACGCGGGCGCGGTCCTCGTCGTCGAGGCAGATGACGCCCTTGGCGACCTCATCGGCCGCCCAGGTGCAGATCTCGCCGCGCGCGAGGAGATCCAGAGTCCTCGGCATCGACTCGACGACCACCCGCTCGAGGGCCAGATGGTTCCGGGTGCGGGCGGGCGAGGCACGACGGACGAGCGCGATCTCCTCCGCGACACCCTTCCCGAGGTCCTTGCGGGGCACGCCGTCGGCCCGCTGCTGGGCGATGCGCCCGGTGCGGAAGGCGACCGATGCGCTCATCTGGGTCGCACCCGCCAGGGCGAGGATCTGCTCGCTGATCTCGATCGACGCGAGCAGGGATTCGATGCCGATGGGCGTCGCGGAGTCAGATGCGCTCGAGGCACCACCCGGCGCACTATTGGGCGCCGGACTCAGGAGGGAGAACGCCCGCGTGAGGGTGGCATGGGCCTGGGCGAGGAGCTGTGCCGGATCCTCCGATCGCACCAGCCCCAGCGAGGGCCCAGCGGTCTCCGCACCGCGCGTCGCCGTCGACGTCATCATCCACACCTCCCCTCCAGGTCCTGTTCCAGATCGGTCCTCGTGCTCGCCGCTCCGCGCGGTGAACACGCATAAATCTCACTTCACCTGCGGCGATCCTTCTGATGCCTCGAGCCTACGGACCCTCCGATCCCCTGGGAACGGCACCCCGGAGAATGTGGATAACTCGGAGAAAACGGGCGCAGTGCGGCGGGACGATCCTCTGACCTGCCGTCCGCCAGTCCTCCACAATCGGCCGCAGGATCGAACGCGTGCACGGGATCCGCCGCGGGCCGTCGCTGCGCATCCGCGCCTCACCACGCCCTTCACCTCGGTCCTCACCTCGCCCTCACCACTCCCCATCGACCTGTTCCCCGCATCCCATCCCGTCCCGGGCGCACGGCTCCGCCCCCGCGCCCCGGTACCCTGGAGCGCATGATCGATCTGCGGCTCCTGCGCGAGAACCCCGACCTGGTCCGTGACGCACAGAAGGCCCGTCGGCGCGACCCCTCCACCGTCGATGCCGTGCTCGCGGCCGATTCGCGCTGGCGCGAGGCGACCACGTCCTTCGAGAACGCGCGCGCCGAGCAGAAGGCCTTCGGCAAGCAGGTCGCCAAGGCGCAGGGCGAGGAGAAGCAGCAGCTCCTCGCGCAGGTCAAGGACCTCGCCGCCCGCGTGAAGGATCTCGAGGCGCAGGCGCACACCGCCGCCGACGAGCGCGAGGCCGCCCTGCGGGTCATCCCGAACATCTCCGAGGGCGCCCCCGAGGGCCTCGAGGAGGACTTCGTGGTCCGCGAGGTCGTGGGCGAGAACCCGACCTTCGACTTCCCCGTCAAGGACCACCTCGAGATCGCCGAGGGCCTGCGCGCGCTCGACATGGCGCGCGGCGCGAAGGTCTCCGGCGCCCGCTTCTACTTCCTGCGCGGCATCGGCGCGCAGCTCGAGCTCGCCATCCTCAACGCGGCGATCGACCAGGCCACCAAGGCCGGGTTCACCCCGATGATCACGCCCACCCTGGTGCTGCCGGAGTCGATGGAGGGCACCGGGTTCCTCGGTGAGCACGCCGACGAGGTCTACCACCTCGACAAGGACGACGACCTCTACCTCGTGGGCACGAGCGAGGTCGCGCTCGCGAGCTACCACCGCGACGAGATCCTCGACCTCTCCGACGGGCCCCTGCGCTACGCGGGCTGGTCGACCTGCTACCGCCGCGAGGCCGGCAGCTACGGCAAGGACACCCGCGGCATCATCCGCGTCCACCAGTTCCAGAAGGTCGAGATGTTCTCGTTCTGCCGGATCGAGGACTCCTACGCCGAGCACGAGCGCCTGCTGGACTGGGAGCGGGAGATGATGGCGAGGATCGACGTGCCCTACCGCATCATCGACACCGCCGCCGGGGACCTCGGCACGAGCGCGGCCCGCAAGTTCGACTGCGAGGCCTGGGTGCCCAGCCAGGACACCTACCGCGAGCTCACCTCGACCTCGAACACGACCCAGTTCCAGGCGCGCCGGCTGAACATCCGCGAGCGCACCGAGGACGGACTGCGACCCGTCGCGACCCTCAACGGGACGCTCGGGACCACGCGCTTCATCGTCGCGATCCTCGAGAACCACCAGCAGGCCGACGGCTCCGTGGTGGTGCCGGAGGGTCTGCGCCCGTACCTCGGCGGCCGCGAGGTCTTCGAGGTGCAGTCCTGACATGGGGCGTGGACGCTCCCGCACCTCGGGCCTGCTGCCCAGCGCGCTGCGGCGCCTGGGCCGGGGCCTGCGACGCCTGCCCTTCACCCGTTCGTCAGACGCACCTGACAGGCTCGAGGCCATGACCGTGACGGAGACCGAGAACGACCGCATCGCCCGCGTCGAGCACGTGCGCACCCGGTTGCGCGACAGGCTCGCCCCCCTGCGGGGCGCTGAGGACGGCAGCGTTCTGTTCGGCCTCGACGTCGACGGGACCCTCGTGGACCACGACGGCGAGATGTCGCCCGGTGTGCACGACGCCCTGGTCGCCGCGGCGTCCGCGCAGCGCGTGGTGATCGCGACCGGGCGCTCGCTCGGCGCGACGCTCCCGATCGCCCGCATGGCCGGCGTCGAGCGCGGGTACGCGGTGTGCTCGAACGGCGCGGTGACGATCGAGCTCGACCCCTCGGCCGACGAGGGGTGGCGCGTCCTCGAGACCCGCGCCTTCCAGCCCGAGGAGGCCCTGCGCACCCTGCGCGAGGTCGCGCCGAA
The DNA here is from genome assembly GCF_022346485.1 of Brachybacterium sp. ACRRE. Taxonomy (NCBI): domain Bacteria; kingdom Bacillati; phylum Actinomycetota; class Actinomycetes; order Micrococcales; family Dermabacteraceae; genus Brachybacterium; species Brachybacterium sp. ACRRE. The sequence continues at coordinate 26,913 of NZ_JAKRMO010000014.1, forward strand.
CGCCCACTACGCCGTCGAGACCGTCGACGGCGCCTTCTACGCGACGCCCGGGTTCCAGGACGCGAGCTTCGGCGTCGAGGCGATCCCGACCGACCTCGACGAGCTGCTGGTCCTCGAGGCGGTGCGCGTGGTCGTCCACGTCCCCGACCTCACCCCGCAGGAGTTCGCGCAGCTCATCGACGAGTCCGGCGTCCATGGCGTGCAGTACGCGATCGGTTGGACGGCGTGGCTCGACATGGCCGCGCCGGGCGTCTCCAAGGCGACCGCGCTGGAGTCCGTGCGGGCGCGTCTGGACATCGAGACCTCGCGCACCGTGACCATCGGGGACGGCTTCAACGACGTCGAGATGCTGCGCTGGGCCGGCGCGGGGATCGCGATGGGCCAGGCGGTCGACGGGGTCAAGGACAGCGCCGACCTCGTGACCCTCGACGTCTGGAACGACGGGGCCGCCGAGGTCCTGCGCACCGTCGTCGACTGAGCGGCGGCCGGCTCAGCCCGCCGTGTGCGCGGCGAGCCAGCGCCCCGTCGCGGAGTCCTGGCACTGCGCGACCTGCGCGGGAGCGCCCGAGGCGACGATCCGCCCGCCGTCCTCGCCGGCGCCCGGGCCCAGGTCGATGACGTGATCGGCCTGCGCGACCACGCGCATGTCGTGCTCGACGACGATGACGCTCGAGCCGCCGTCCACGAGCCTGTTCAGCTCCGCGACCAGCAGGTCCACGTCCGCCGGATGGAGACCAGCGGTCGGCTCGTCCAGGAGGTGGGCGGTGTGTCCGCGCGCGGTGCGCTGCAGCTCGGTCGCGAGCTTGATGCGCTGGGCCTCGCCGCCGGAGAGCTCGGTCGCGCTCTGGCCGAGCGTGAGGTAGCCCAGGCCGATCGCGTCCAGCGCGTCGAGGGCGCGCATGATGCGGGCGTCGGACGAGAAGACCCCGCGGGCCTCGCGCACCGAGAGGTCCAGGACCTCGGCGATGGTCAACGAGTTCCAGGTGACCTCGAGGGTCTCGTCCGTGTACCGGGCGCCGTGGCAGTCGGGGCACGGGGTGAAGGTGCCGGGAAGGAACACGAGCTCGACCTCGATCTGCCCCTCGCCCTGGCAGGTGGGGCAGCGGCCCGCGGTGACGTTGAAGGAGAAGCGGCCGACGCCCCAGCCGCGCCGCCGGGCCTCCTCGGTGTCCGCGAACAGGCGGCGCACCCGGTCGAACAGGCCCGTGTACGTCGCGAGACATGAACGGGGAGTGCGTCCGATGGGCTTCTGGGTGATCCGCACCAGGCGGTCGATCTGCTCCGCACCGCGGACCTCCCGGACCCGCGGAGGCCGTTCGGCACCAGGGAGCGGGGCGTCGGGTTCCGCACTGCCCACCTCGTCCTCGTCGTCGTCCACGCTGGTGCGGACCGCCCCGCCGAGGACCCGCGCGAGGACGTCGCTGATCAGCGTGGTCTTCCCCGAACCGGAGACGCCGGTGATCGCCGTGAACGAGCCCAGCGGCACCTCGACGTCCATGTCATGGATCGTGCGCGCCTCGACACCGGTGAGGGTCAGACGACCCGTCGGCCGTCTGGCCTGATCAGCGGTGCGAAGGGGCGGCAGGGGCCGGCCGAGATGCGCGGCCGTGCGGGAGCCGGGGGCGTCCGCGAGCTGCGCGACCGGCCCCGAGTGCAGGATGCTGCCGCCCTCGACGCCCGCCCCGGGGCCCAGGTCGATCACCCAATCGGCCTTCTCGATCAGCCACATGTCGTGCTCGACGAGCAGCACCGAGTTCCCCTCGTCGAGGAAGCGGGAGAAGAGGTCCTGCAGCATCCCCTTCTCGCTGGGGTGGAGCCCGGCCGACGGCTCGTCGAGCACATAGGCGACGCCGAACAGGCCCGCGCGCAGCTGCGAGGCGAGGCGCAGGCGCTGCAGCTCGCCCGTGGACAGGGTGCGCGCGGGACGATCCAGCGTGAGGTGCCCGACCCCGAGGCCCACCATCGTGCGCAGCACCGGCAGCAGGTTCGGCAGCAGCAGGCGCTCGGCCTCCGCCTCGGGGGAGACGTCGTCGCGGTCGCTCGCCGCAGCCTCCGTCTCGTGCTCCATCCCGAGCTGCGTCGCGCGCTCCTCGCACATCGCCAGCACCTGCTGCGCGCTGCGCGCGAGGAGGTCGAAGATCGGCAGACCCAGGTACGTGACGCGCAGGGCATCGGCGTTCAGGCGATGCCCCTCGCACGCGGGGCACAGGGAGGTGTCGAGGTACCGCAGGGCGCGCTCGCGGGTCTTCTCGGAACCGGCCGCGGAGACCGCGTGCCGCAGGTAGCGGGCCACGGACTGCCAGCGGCCCTCGTAGGTGCGCTGCACCTGGTCGACGCCGCGCACGGGATGCACGGTGACCACGGGCTGCTCGTCGGTGAACAGGATCCACTCGCGCGCCTCACGGGGGATGTCGCGCCAGGGCACGTCCATGGGGGCGACGTCGAGGGTGGCGAGGATGTCGTGGAGGTTCTTGCCCATCCAGGCGCCCGGCCACGCCTGGATGGCGCCGTCGTCGATGCTGAGCGACGGGTCGGGGACCATCGAGCGCTCGGTGGGCTCGTGCAGCACGCCCGCGCCGCGGCAGACGGGGCACATGCCCTCGGTCGTGTTCGGGCTGAACGCCTCGGCGAGCAGTCGGCCGCCGTGAGCCGGGTGGCCGCGGGTGAGGACGTCGGCGGGATGAGCGCCGGCGCGGGCGTACAGCAGGCGGATCGCGTGGGAGAGCGTGGTCAGGGTGGCGACGGTGGAGCGTGCGCCGCCGCCGCTCGTGCGCTGCTCGAGGGCGACCGTGGGCGGCAGGCCGTGGAGGCTCTCGACGCGGGGGTCCATCGCGCTGCCGATGAGGCGTCGCGCGAACGGGGCGATCGACTCGAGGTATCGGCGCTGCGCCTCGCCGTGGATCGTGCCGAAGGCGAGGGAGGACTTCCCCGAACCGGACACACCGGTGAACGCGACGAGCTTCCCCCGCGGGAAGGACGTGCTCACATGGCGCAGGCTGTGCAGGTGCGCATCGTGCACGCGGACCAGGTCATCGTGGGCATCGGGCATGGTCGGACCGTAACAGGGCGGGCCGTCAGTCCCTGACGTCGAGGATGACCTTGCCGAGGTGGCCGCCGTCCTCCAGGATCCGGTGGGCCCGCTCGGCATCGGCCAGGGGGAGTCGCGCCTGCACCGGCAGGCGCACGGAGCCGTCCTCGAGCATCGGCCACACGAGCTCGCGGGTCAGCTGCACGATGAGGTGCTTCTCCGCGACCGGGCGCGAGCGCAGCGTGGTGCCGATGATCCGGGCCCGTCGGCCCATCAGAGCGCCGAGGTCGAGCTCGCCGTGCGGTCCGCCGATCGTGCCGATCACGACGAGGCGGCCGTGCTCGCGCAGCATCGCGACGTTGTCGCGGAGGGTCGGCCCGCCGACGACGTCGAGGATCACGTCGGCCCCGCCGGCCTCGCGCACGGCGGCGGGGACATCGGTCGTGCGCCGGTTCCAGGCGCGGTCCGCGCCGAGCTCCTGCGCCGTGCCCACCGCCTCGTCGGAGCCGACCGTGGTCAGGACCCGGGCGCCGAGCGCATGGGCGAACTGGATCGCGAAGGAGCCGATGCCGCCGGTGCCGCCGTGGACCAGCAGGGTCTGCGGGCCGGGAGCGGGCTCGCCCTGCAGCCGCGGCCACGGGTTGTCCGTGCGGCCGCCGGGGCGCAGGTCCGCCTCGATCACGAGATTGGAGACGACGGTCGCAGCGACCTCGATGAGACCGGCGGCGTCGTGCAGGTCCAGGGCCGACGGAGCGGACAGCACCTGCGCCTCGGGGACGGCGACCACCTCGGCGTACCCGCCGCCGGCCAGCAGCGCGACGACCGCCTCCCCGGTGTCGCGGCGCCGACCGGAGATCTCGAGTCCGGGGATCTCCGAGGCGCCGGGAGGCGGCGGGTAGTGCCCGGCGGTCTGCGCGAGGTCGGCGCGGTTCACCCCCGCCGCGACGACGTCCACGAGGATCTCGCCGTCGCCGGGCACGGGCTCGGGGATGTCGCTGAGCTGGAGGCGGTGGTCCTCGGTGATCGTGATCGCGCGCATGGGATCCACGGTACGCGGGAGGTCCCGGCCCTGATCAGCCCTCCTCCGCGGTCTCCTCCCCGAGGAGTGCGGCGACGCCCCGCGAGAACGCGACGGCGTCGGTCTGCTCGAGCAGTGCGGACTGCGCCAGGAACCCCTGGACGAGCGCGGCCATCACGCGCGTCGAGGCGCTCGCGTCCGCCGCGGGGTCCGGGCGCTGCTCCTGGGTGAACCAGGAGGTCAGATACTCCTCCATGGTGGTCTGCAGCGTGGACAGGACGCCCACGAAGACCTCGCCCACGCGCGGGTCGCGGGCCGCCTCGGCCCACACCTGCAGCACCAGCGTGCCGTCGCGGGCGAACTCGGGGATCGTCGTCAGCAGCAGGCGCAGCACCTGCGAGGGCGGGGGGATCGGGGTGGACGCGATCACGCGCTCGAGCTCGGTGCGACGGTCGGCCGCGAGACCCTCGGCGACGGCGAGCAGGATGTCGTCCTTGGAGGGGAAGTACCCGTAGATCGCCCCGGCCGAGAGCCCCGAGCGCTCGATGACCTCGGACATCGAGACCGAGCTGATGCCCTTCTCGCGGACGGCGTCCCGCATCGCCTCCACGATCCGTGCTCTCTGGGCGGCACGACGCTCCTCGGTGATCCTCGGCATGACGCCCATCATAAAGAATGCTCGTTCTGGTTGTGCGTCGGCGGGAGGGACCTCATACTCAGAACGTTCATTCGAAGAACGGTCCGTCCGGAACCCGGCGTCGGCCCGGTGGCGGCCGTGCGGCGGCCGTTCGACAGCAGATCAGGGGAGATGCATGGCTCAGGAGCACACGCACCGCAAGGACGTGTCGGCGCAGCAGCAGCGTGACGCCGCCGCGCAGCAGCGCGAGGAGGCGACCCATCGCGCACCGGCGGCGATGTCGGCCCCGGCCCCGGCCGAGGCCGAGGCCCCGTCGACCCACGACGGGGTCGCGTCCGCGTCCGCCGCCACCGCAGCATCCATCGACACCACGGCATCCACCGCCGCCACCGCATCCGCCGACACCGCCGTCGCGAGCTCCGACGACGCACCCTCCAAGCCCGCTCCCACGCCGTGGGGCAGGGCCGTGGGCCTCGGGCTCATCGCCTCGGCGCTGATCACCGTCGTGCTGCTGGCCTTCCTGTGGCCCACCTACGAGTCGAAGGCCAAGGACGTCACGGTCGACGTGGTCGCCTCGCAGTCCGACTTCGAGGACTTCACGCAGGCCGTCGGCGACGCTGCGGAGAAGAACGGGCAGGACCTGCCCTTCGAGTTCACGCGGGTGGACGACCGCTCCGACGCGGTGGCGCACATCAAGGAGCGCGACGCCTACGGCGCCTTCGTGCTGCCCGCCTCGAAGGACGACAAGCTCGAGGTCCTCACCGCCTCGGCGGCGAACACCTCGGTCTCCACGATGCTCGGCCAGACCGGACGCAGCATCGTCGCCGCCCAGACCCAGGGCGGTCTTGCCCAGGCGAAGGAGAAGATGTCCGAGGCCGCATCCCAGCAGCCCGGCGACCAGCAGGCGCAGCAGGCGGCCGACCCCTCGGCCCTGCAGGAGCAGATGCAGAAGCAGATCGGCTCGATCATCGACGCCGCGCAGGCGGGTCTCCAGGGGCCGACGATCACCGACGTGGTGCCGCTCTCCGACGACGACCCCCAGGGCGCGGGCCTGGCGGTGGCATCCCTGCCCCTGACCATCGGCGGCATCGTGGGCGGCTCCCTCATGTCCTTCGGGCTCAAGGGGAGCTGGCGGCGACTGCTCGGCGTCGTGGTCTACGCGGTGGTCGGCGGGCTCGCCATGGTGCTCATCCTCGATGCCTGGTTCGGCTTCGCCCCGGCCCCCGCCTTCGAGCTCTGGGCGGCCGTCACGCTGAGCCTCGCCGGCACGGTCGGACTCATCGTGGGGCTGAACAGCCTGATCGGCGGTGCGGGCATCGGCGTCGGCGCCCTGATCACGATGCTCATCGGCAACCCGATCTCCGGTGCGCAGTCCCCGAAGGAGTTCCTGCCCGGGCCCTTCGGGGAGATCGGCCAGTTCTTCGTGCCCGGCGCGACCGGGACCCTGGTGCGGGACCTCTCCTACTTCCCCGACGCGAGCCTCGTGCAGCCCTGGCTGGTGCTGGGCGGCTGGGTGGTCGTGGGACTCCTGCTGATCATCCTGGGCCACCACCGCACGGGAGGGCACGCCCACAAGGGCGTGCCGCGCCGGGGCGACGCGCAGCCGGAGTCGGCGGCGGCCTGAAGGTGCGGCCAGGGCCGACGGCCCCCGGGCGACGTTCCCCGGTCGACGGCCCCGGCCTCGCAGCCGTCATCCGATAAGGTTTCCTGGCGGCGAGGCCCGTGGGCCCGCCGCCGGGAGGGATGACAGAGCGGCCGAATGTGGTGGTCTTGAAAACCACTGTGCAGTGACCCTGTACCGCGGGTTCGAATCCCGCTCCCTCCGCCGTGGTGATGTCTCGGGACTTCGTGCGCGGATCCCGTGCGAGATCGTTCGCGGGACATGAAGCGGCCCCGCCGCCCGTGATGGGCGGCGGGGCCGCTCCGCTTCCGAGATCGGCAGTCCCCCTCGATGCCGGTCGGAAGATCAGTGCCCGCCGGTCGATGTGCTCAGTGCAGCGCGCCGTCCGTGCGCACCTTGCCGAACAGGTACGACCAGCCGCCGTCGCCGCCGATCGCGGTGCCGTACCACAGCGTCCATTCGGGATCCGTGGCGCCGTTGGTGAGGGTCCAGCCGGAGATGCCGTCCCCGCCGTCGACGATCTTCACGTGCTTGATCGTCGTCTCGAAGTCGCCGTCGTCCTCCTCGGCGTAGCCCATGGAGACCGCGTTCCAGAGCGCCTGCTCCGCATCGTCCTGGGTGACCAGCGGGGGCGAGTCGACCTGGATCAGGTCCCAGGCGAAGTCGGTGTGCTCCGGGAGGCGGATCGTCCAGTGCTTCGTGCCGAGCACGTGCAGCAGGATCCCGGGACTCTCCGGGTCCGTGCCGAGCACGTAGTGGGCTTCGGCCATGAGCTCAGAGTTGTCGGAGCCGGTGAACAGGATCTCGACGGGATCGCCGCCGACGGAGATGCCCGAGCTCGCCGACGGCGTGTAGGTGGGGCCGCTCCCGTCGTCGTCGCCGTAGGCGCGGAAGTTCACGATGCCGTCGGCCTCCTCGAGCTCCTTCTTCGTGAGGTCCACGGGCGTGTGGCCGTAGAGCGTCGTGAAGCTCGCGATGTAGCCCTTGTCCTCGGAGGGGAGGGTCTCGAAGTACACCGTGTCCTGCCACGACTCCGGGAGCTCGAGGTCCCCGGTCTCGCCGGCGGGGGTCGCGCCGGCGGTGCCCGCGGCCTGTGCGGAGGTCGCGAGGCCTCCCAGGCCCACGAGGCCTCCGGTCGCCGCGATCGCGGAGCGCAGGAACGTGCCTCGCGTGACGACGGATCGCGTACCGTCGTGGGCTGCGGTGCTGGATCGCGTGGTGCTGGCATGCGTGCTGCGGATGGTGGTCATCGAGAACCACTCCTCGGTCTCGGACTCCGGTGCGGCGGACTCTCCGTCCCGGAGACCCGCCCTGTGCATGACTCAGGCTTTACCAACGCTTGACTGGCCGTCAAGGGGTGAATCGGGCCTGTGAGGGGAGCCTGCAGGCCACCGGTGAGAAATTTGTTTTGCAACCGGCGTGGCGAAACGAGTTTACTTCTGCGTAAGGACGCGCCACGGAGAAGAGTCGTGCCCGGCTCCTCCCTCTCGCCCCCCGACGGTGGGCAGGAACCGGGCACGACGATCATGGGCCGGGCGCGTGGGCGCCTCGGCGGTCTGCGGCGGGGCCGTCAGCTCTTCGGCAGCTCGGCGACCAGGTAGGTCCAGCCGCCGTCCGCGCGCACCGCGGTGCCGAACCATCGGCGCGTCACGCGGGTGCCGTGCGCCGGGAAGCGGACGCTCCCCACGATGTGCCGACCGCCGTCGAGCACGGTCGCGCGGCTCGAATGCGCGGGGTTCGGGCCGTCCTCGCCGAAGCTGAAGCCGACGCCCTGCTCCAGCACCACGCGGGCATCGGCCGTCTTCAGCTTCGACAGCGACGCGACCGGGGGAGTGCCCCAGACGATCGGCGTCCCCTTCGGCAGCACGAGCGAGGCCGCGCTCTTGCCGAGCACGTGCAGCAGCAGCGCCGGCGTCTTCGGGTCCGCCGAGCGCACCAGGTGTGCCTCGGCCGTGAACTTCCTGCCCTTGTTCCCGACGAAGCGGATCCGCACGGGGCCGCCGTCCAGGCGGACGGTGCCGGCGACGTGCGGGGTGAAGCGCTCCTTCTGCTCGTACTCGCCGTAGGGCAGGAAGTTCGAGATGCCGTCCGCCTGCGCGACCTTCTTCGCGCTCATCGACGTGAGCGGGCCCGCCCCGTACAGCGCAGTCCAGCTCGCGATGTATCCGTCGTGCGTGGAGGGCAGGGGCGCGGTGAAGGCGGTGCTCTTCCAGCTCTTCGGGAGCTGGACGGGCGGTGCGGACTTCGCCGGTGCGGCGGCTCCCGTGCCCGACGTGGCGGCCTCGGCGTCCGTCGCGCCGAGCGGTCCGCTGCCGAGTGCGGCGGCGCCCAGCGCGCCGCCTGCGAGGGCGAGACCGGAGCGGAGGAAGGTGCCGCGGGAGATGGCGCGGGTGCGGAGTTCGGTGGGCATGACCATGCCTCTCAAATCGTGGGGATGGAGTCATCGGCCGGGCCGGGTGCGACCCGCGTCGTGAACATGACCAACCCTTTACCAGGGCTTGACTCACGTCAACCCGCCTCAGGGTGAAGATTGCGTTCTTGCAGGTCACGGGTACAAAATTTGTTCCGCGCCCGGCGTGTCGCATCGAACAGACTTGCGTCATGATGCGTCGCGATACGTCGCTCTGCGTCCGGAGCGTGGGTGATCCGTGATCGCCGGATGATCGCCGGGCGACCTCGGAGCGACTCGCAGCCGGTGCTGCAGCGGTGCTGCGGCCGGTCCCGCGACGGAGCGCGCGGGCGCCCGCCTGGTCGGGCTCCCGCGCGCTCATGACGGGGGCGCTGCCCCGGGGTGTGGTCAGCTCTCGTCGGGCAGCTGCGCGCAGAGGTAGAACCAGCCGCCGTCGCCGCCGACCGCCGTGCCGTACCAGTCGTGGTGCACGCGGTCCCCGCTCACCGGATGGCTCACGCCGCCGGTGATGTGCTGGCCGCCGTCCAGGACCTGCACGTGGTCCATGCGGGCCGGGTTGTCGCCGTCGGGGTGGAAGCTCATCGAGACGCCGTTGGCGAGCGCGCTGCGCGCATCCTTCTTCGAGACCAGGCCGGGGGAGTCCTTCTGGATGAGGTCGCCCACGATCGGGGTCCCCTTCGGCAGAGCGATCGACCAGCCCGAGGAGCCGAGCACGTGCAGCAGCAGGGCGCGGGCTCCGGGATTCGCGGTGCGCACCAACTGGACCTCGGCCCAGACCTCGGAGCCGGCATCGCCGAGGAGGAGAAGGGTCACCGGGTCTCCGTCCAGGCGCGCCGGTCCGGAGACGTGCGGCGTGAAGCCCTCGGACTGGCTGTCGGTGCCCTGGGGCATGAAGTTCACGATGCCGTCGGCCCCCGCGATGCGCTTCGCGCTGACCGACTTCACGGGGCCGTCGATGTAGAGCGTCGTGAAGCTCGCGATGTAGCCGTCCCGCTCGGAGGGGAGGTCCTGGGTGAGGACGGTGTCCTCCCAGTCCTCCGGAAGGGCGGGTCGGGCGGCCGGCGCCAGGGGCGCGGGTCCGACGGGGGCTGCCCCCGCGTCGGCTCCGGTCGCATGGGTGCCGACGGCGCCGATGCAGACGATCGCGGCGCCCACGGCTCCGGCGCCGAGGGCGATGCCCGAGCGCAGGAGCGAGCTGCGGGGGATGCTCCGGCTGTCCTGGGGGCCCTGGGGGCCCTGGGCGCTCTGGGTGCCGGTCACGGCGCAGGATGTGCGAGGGGTGATGGACGGGGACGGGGTGTTCCGGGTGGGCTGGGCGGACATGGTGGGACCTCTCCGGGAGTGGGGAAGAGCGTCGGCTGCGCGCGTCGGATGGTCCGGCGCGACGCTGTGCCATGAACGTGACCAACCCTTTACCCGCACTTTACGTACGTCAACCCCTCGATGTGGGGTTGAGTCGGTTCCCGCAGGCCAGAGGTGCGAAATGAGTTCCGTGCTCGGCGTGTCGCATCGAGGGGACTTGCATATGACGGCGCGACGCGGGCGCCCCTTCCGATGGGAAGGGGCGCCCGGTCGCTCGTGCGCGGCGCCGTGGTGACGCGCGATGCGGGGTCTCGGCGGGGTCCTCAGCCCTTCGGGACCATGCCGAACAGGTAGCTCCAGCCGTCCTCGCCCGGGTGTGCGGCACCGGGGTCGGCCGGGAGCGCGACGCCGAGCCATGTGGTCCACGGACCGCTCGTGCCGTAGCGGGCCTCGCCCTGGATGTGCAGGCCGTCGTCGAAGACCTTCACGGAGCGCGTCCGGGTGGGGTTCTCTCCCTCCTCGGCGAAGCTGAAGCCGTACGCGTTCTCGAGCATCTCCGTCGCCGCCGCGGTCGAGACGCCCTTCGGCGACTTCGCGTCCAGGAGCCTGGTCCAGCAGAGGCGGGCGCCGGCCGGGTACTCGTACGGCTCGTGGCCGCGCGGCGTCATGGTGAGCAGGACGCCGCTGGAGCGGTCGTTCGCAGTGCGCGTCAGACGTGCGCTGCCGACGTGCTCGGACCCCTGGTTGCCGACGAAGCGCACGGCCGTGGCCTCGTCGAGGCCGATGCCCTCGGCAACCTTCGGGGTGAACGTCTCGCCGCTCTCGTTGTCCGCGGGCGCGAACATCCGGATGCTCATGAGGCCGGCGAGCTCCTTCGCGCTGAGCGAGGTCACCCGGCCCGTCTTCCCCTCGACGTTCTCGTTCTCCGGGTAGAGGTCCTCGAAGCTCGCGATGCAGCCGTCCGCGCGATCGTGCAGGGCGTCGCCGAACACGCTGCCCTCGAAGAACGGGGGCACGGGGGAGGAGTCCCCGGCCGCTGATGCGCTCGCGAGTCCTCCGGATCGGCTGCCGGTGGCGGTCGCCAGGCCGGCCGTGCCGATCGCGCCGCCGGCCGCGAGGGCCGCACCGCGCAGGAAGGCGCCGCGGCTGAGGGTGTGGTGGGTGGTGCTCCGGGTGATGGACATGGTCCTCAGCTCCTTGAACTGGTCCGAATGCGTGTCGCCGGATTGTGTGGGAGGTGCGGCAGGCTGACGGGCTGCCGTCGTGCCACCCGCCCGTGGATCACTTGCCGGGCAGCCTGCTGAACAGGTAGCTCCAGCCGGATGCCGTCGGCAGCGCGATGCCGTAGTAGGGCTGGAAGCCCAGGCCGACGTCCGGTATCCAGCGCGCGTAGCCGGTGATGTGCACGCCGTCGTCGAAGACCTTGACGTCCTTCGTGTCGACCTGCGGCTCCCCGTTCGTCTGGTAGCACCAGGCGAGGGCGTTCCCGAGCTGCTCACGGGCCTCCTTGGTCGAGACCGAGGCGGGATCGTCGATCCGCGTCGTGCTCCATGCCAGGTGCGCCTTCTGCGGGAGGTAGAGGGGCGTGACGTGGGGGACGTCGATCTTCGTGATCACGCCGTGGGCCTTCGGGTTCGCCGTGCGCACGAGGTACGCCTCGGCGTTGACCCGCGTGCCCTTGTCTCCGTTGAGGCGCACGAGGACCGAGCTCCCGTCGAGCGAGAGCGAGCCCGTGGACTTCGCCGTGAAGATCTCGCCCTCCTTCGCGCCGCGGGGGAGGGTGTCGGCGAACTGGGCCTCGACCTCCTTCTCGCTCAGGGTGGTGGGCGTTCCCTCCTGGTAGAGGACGCTGAGGCCGTCGATGTAGACCTTCTTGCCGTTCCCGAGCCCCGTGCCGAACACGGTCTGGTCCCAGCTCTCGGGAACCGTGAAGTCGCCGTCGGCCTTCGCGGGCGACGTCCCGGCGGGGGCGGCGCCCGCTGCCGTGGCCGCGCCGATCCCGGCGATGCCGCCCGCTGCCGCGAGTGCCCCGCGGAGGAAGGATCCGCGGCTGATGTCGTGCTGCGTGGTGTCGATGGACAAGGAACTCAACTCCTCGTTCTGCTCCGGTGTCGACGGGGGCGATCCGCCCGTGCCGCCGCTTCCATGACCAACCCTTTGCCAAAGCGTGACCGAGGGTCAAGACCGAGCGAGTGAACATTCCGGAAACCAGCCGGTCAACGTAAGAAACTTTCTTTTATGCTCGGCGTGTCGCGCGGAAGGAGTCGACGGCGGGGCCGACGCCGCGGCGCTGGACCTCAGCGCAGCGGCGCAGGGGCCAGCAGCTCGATCTGCGCGAGAGCGATGGGGGAGCGCACGCCCGTGAGCACCAGCCGGAAGCGCACGGGGCCCGAGAGGGGTGAACCAACGGCGCCTCGCACGTCGGGCAGGGCGAAGGGGCGGGTCTGGCGGCGCCACCGGAACGTCTCGCCCGAGCGCTCGTCGACGACCCGCCAGGCCGCGGACGCTCGAGCGTCCCCGTCTCCTGGAGCATCCTCCGGCGCCGACTCGGCTCCGGGGCCCACGTCGTCCTCGCGCACCTCGAGGCGCCACGAGGACGGATCCTGCCCCTCGTGGGCACCGGAGGTGAGGGTGAGGAAGCGCGGGACGGGGCGACCCGGCGACGGAGCCGTCAGCGGAAGGTCGATGACGACCTCGCCGTCGACGGGCTCGAGCAGGGTCTCCGTGCGGGAGTCGTCGTCCAGGAGCGGATCCTCCGGGTCCCGCGCGAGCAGGTCGACGAGAGGGCGCGGGGCCTCGCCGGGCGGCGTCGGGGAGTCGGGCGGTGCGTCGGCCGGTCCCGGCTCGGCGCCCAGCTGCACGCGGATCTCGCCGCGCAGGTCGCCGTGGCGCAGGAAGGAGGTCGAGCGCAGCGTGCCCTCGCGCCGCACCGCCTGGATGTACGGGTGGTCCATCGCCTGGTCCTCGACGCGGATCGTGAACTCCTCGCCGCCCAGCGGCCGCACGTGCGCGACGTCGAAGAGCGGCGCGACCAGGTGGTACACGTCGGTGCCGAGCTGCAGCGGGTAGAGGCCGAGCGCCGTCAGCAGCCACCAGGCGCTCATCTCGCCGTTGTCCTCGTCGCCCGGGTAGCCCTGCCCGATCTGCTCACCGGTGAACAGGCGCCGGTGCACCTCCCGCACCACCTCCTGCGCGCGATGGGGCGCGCCGGCGTGGTGGAACAGGAACGGGATGTGATGGCTGGGCTGGTTGGACATGCCGAACTGGCCCATGCGCACCGCGCGCGCCTCGTGCATCTCGTGGATGACGCCGCCGTAGGTGCCGGGGCGTCGGCCCGTCTCGGGCGTCGCGAAGAACTCCTCGAGCTTCGCGCGCAACTGCTCGCGGCCCCCGTAGAGCGCGGCCAGACCCTCGCCGTCGTGCGGCACGTGGAAGGCGAAGTTCCAGCCGTCGGTCTCCGTGAAGTCGCCGCCCCAGTCGCGCGGGTCGAACTGCTCGGGGCTCTGCGCGAAGGCGCCGTCGGCCCGTCGGCCCTGGAAGAAGCCGATCGCCGAGTCGAACAGCAGCGCGAAGCCGGCGCTGCGGGCCTCGAGGTACTCCGCCTCCTCGCGCAGGGCGCGGCGCCGCTGCTCGGACAGCTCGTGCGTCCCGGGATTCTCGGGGGCCTCGGCGAGGAGTCTCGCCTGGTGGGCGAGGCCCTGGTCGTTGATGTGCGCCTCGAGGGTCCAGGACACCGACTCGGGCGTGTCTGTGTCGACGTACCCGGTGAACATCGCGCGATCCGCCCCCTTGCGGCCCACCAGCGGGTCCGGGGAGGCGACGGTCGCATTGCGCAGGCCCGCCTCGTAGGTCGCGAGAGGATCGCGCAGGGGAATGCCCTTGACCTGCACGTCGGCGAAGGCGACGTCCGAGCTCGTGCCGGTCATGCAGTCCGCATAGCCGGGGGAGGACCAGCGCGGGATCCAGCCGCCCTCTCGGTAGTGCTGGACGAAGCCGTCGACGAGCCGCGGCGCGAGCTGCGGGTACAGCAGCGCGAAAGCCGGCCAGCAGGCGCGGTAGGTGTCCCAGAAGCCATGATTGACGAACAGCTCACCGGCGATGACCTGGGCGTTCGTGCGCATATCGGTGACCTCGCCGCGCGTGGGCGCCACCGGTGAGGCGTGCATCGGCCGGGGATCGCGGGCCGAGCCCGTGTTCTCGTGCTGGGAGTTCGGGTAGAGGTTCAGGCGGTAGAGATTGCCGTACAGGGTGCGGCGCTGCGGGGCCGTCGCGCCCTCGACGCCGATCACCCCGAGGCGCTCGGTCCATGCAGCGTGGGCCGCGCGCTGGATCGTGCGCAGGTCGCGGCCCGCGAGTTCGAGGTCGAGGGTGTGGCGGGCCTGCTCGACGCCGATGAAGCTGGTCGCCAGGCGCATCGTCACCGTGCGGACGTCATCGGCGAAGGTCGCGACGCGCGCGCTCCCGAGGTCCCCGCCGGCGGGGCCGACGTGCTCGGGCAGCGGGTCGAGGGTGCCGGCGACGAACATCCGCGAGCGCCCCGCGGAGCGCTCCTCGCCATCCGTGCCGTTGTCGACCCAGCCCGCGAAGGTCCCGTCGAACACCGCCCCCGCGAGATCGAGACGCGTGTTCTCGTCCGCCCCCTCGAGGAGCAGCGCGCGGCGAGGAGCATCCTCGGGGAAGGTCACCTCGAGCACGGCGCCGTGGTCGCTCGGGGCGAGCTGCAGCTGCGTGCCGTCCTCGAGGGTGACCGCGTAGAGGTCGGGCCGGGCGGTCTCCTCGTCGTGGGTGAAGGCGCGGGAGCGCCCGACGGGAGTCGCCTCGGGCTCCGTCAGCGGCATCATGATCAGCTGGTTGCGGTCGCCCATCCACGGGCTCGGCTGGTGGGAGACGGCGAGTCCCTGCAGCCGGGGACGGTTCTGCGCGTCGTTCGCGCGCTGGTACTGGTAGGGCCATCGCAGGGAGCGCGCGTCGGTCATCGGCGTGAAGAACGCGAAGCCGTTCGGCCAGGCGGTGATCGGCAGGTTGTTCCCGCGCGAGAAGTCGCCCGAGGCGTTGGTGCCGCGGCGGGTGTCCACCCAGGCCACGGGATCGTCGACGGGCGGGTCGGCGGGGATCGGCTCGATGCGCGGCGTGTCGAACCAGGCGGTGAGATCAGGCGCGACCCCGTCCGCCGCGGGCGGATCGGCGACCACCAGCACGCCCACGATCGTGCGGCCGACGGCGGGGGAGAGATCGACCTGCACGTCGTTCCACTGGTCGGCGTACAGGATCTTCGCCGCGCCCTGGGCGGCGGCGTCGATCGCGGTGCCGTACTGGTCGGGTGCGCCGAGCTCGGAGAGGCGAGTGCCGTCGGAGAGCTCCAGATCCACCGCCACATGCGTCGCACCCCAGGTGAGGGCGTCGTCGAGCTCAGGATACACGAAGACGTGCAGGCGCTCGCCCGGTGCGATCACGTGGAGCACGGGATCGAGATCGCGGTCGGTGAACGGGAAGGCGGCCTCGCTGCGCTCGCCGGCGGGGAACTGCGCACGCACCGCCTCGGGGGCGAGGAGACCTGCGGCATCGCGACTGGTGGGGCCGCCGACGGGCCCGCCTCCGGGGGTGAGGATCATCCCGCCATGCTACGCAGGTCACACTCTCCTGCCTGCGTCTTCCCACGCCCTGGTCGGCGCGCCGACGAGCACTCCGGTCATGCGGTCAGTCCTTGCGGTCGCACGGTCAGTCCGTGGGCCGCCCGCTCGGGGAGCCTCGGGACATGACCTGTTCCACCCGAGAAGACCGTGGCGTCCAGGACACCCCTGACGCCCCAGACGCCCCCGACGCCCCCGACGCCGAGACCCGGGTCTCGGGGCGGCGTGCTCTGATCACGGCGCTCGCGCTCTCGACGGGCACCGCCGCGCTCGTGGGCTCCGAGTTCGTCCCCGCGGGCGTGCTCCCGCAGATGGCGTCGGACCTCCGCGTCACCGAGGGGCGCGCGGGACTGGCCGTGGCCGCCACGGCCCTCGCGGGCGCGTTCACCGCCCCGACGATCGCCGCGCTCCTACCACGCGCCGAGCGCCGCGCCGTGCTGCTCGGACTGCTCGCCCTCGCGACGATCTCGAACCTCGTGGTGGTCGTCGCACCGGGACTGCCCCTCGTGCTGCTGGCCCGGGTGCTGCTCGGCGTCGCGATCGCCGGGTACTGGTCCTTCACGTTCTCCATCGGCGTGCGGGTGACGGGCCGGCCCGCCCTGATCTCGACCGCCCTCGCCCTCGGCACGAGCGCGGCGACCATCGTGGGCGTGCCGCTCGCCTCGGTGCTCGGCGACCTCGTGGGGTGGCGCGCCGTGTTCGCGATCATCGCCGCCGTCAGCGTGCTCTCCGCCCTCGTGCTCCGCGCCGTGCTGCCACCGGTGCCGGCGCTGCCCGGGGCGGGGATCGAGATGATGAAGCAGGTGCTGCGCAGCAGGCTCCTGATGGCCGGGATCGTGGGCGTGGGGCTCGCGGCGCTCGCGAACTTCACGGCCTACCCCTACATCCGCCTCGCGATCGCCGAGGTCGCGCCCGCGTCGGTCGCGATGATCCTGCTCGCCTGGGGCATCGGCGGACTGGTCGGGAACCTCGCGGGCGGCTACCTCTCGCGCTGGCTGCGCTGGGCCACGGCGGCGGCCCCGGCGATCCTCGCGGCGTCCCTGTTCACGGTGGCCTCCGCCGAGCACGCGCCGCTGCTCGTGCTCGGCACGGTCGCCTGGGGCGTCGGCTTCAACATGATCCCCGTGACCACCCAGCTGTGGGTGACGGCGGTCGAGCCGCACCGTGCCGAGGCCGCCGTCTCACTGCAGGTCACGGCCTTCCAGGCGGCCATCACGGTGGGTGCGGTGCTCGGCGGGGCCCTCGTCGACGGCGCGGGCTATCCGGCGGCGCTGCGGCTCGGCGCCGTCGCGGCCGTGCTCGCCGCGCTCGTGTTCATCGTGCTCCCGGTGAGGCCCCGGATCGACTGACGCCAGCGGCCCGGCGTGCAGCCCGTGTGCGCGCGGAAGGCCCGCACGAAGGCCTCGACGGACCCGTATCCCGCGGTGCCCGCGACGCGTGCGAGCGGGGCGTCGGTCCGCCCCAGCTCGTCCATGGCCTGCTCGAGGCGCAGTCGGCGCAGATACTGCATCGGGCTGAGGCCCGTGGCGCGCCGGAAGCGCTCCACGAGGACGGTCGTGCCCACGTGCGCGTGCCCGGCGACCTCGGAGAGCGTCCAGCCGTGGAGCGGGTCGCTCTCCATCGCCCCTGCCGCGCGATGGACGATCGGATCCGCCGCGGTCGACGGGGTCGCGCCGCCGGCCTCGGAGAGCATCGCCGAACCGAGGATCTCGCCGTAGGCGGTGGTCATCCGGGGCCGGTCGACGGCGGTCTCCGGTCGCATCGGGCACAGGTCGAGGAGGGCCACGGCGCCGTTCTGGCGGGCGGCGAAATCGCGCGCGATCAGCGGCGCGGCCGGCGGGTTCTTCCCGAGGCGCCGGAGGTCGGCGACGGCGAGGGAGGTGACGGACAGGGCGCGGACGGGGTGCACGCGCGCGCGGTGGATGTAGGCGGCGTCCCCGGGCTCCAGGCGATGGGGGCCGGTGCGCCCGGCGACCTCGACGGCGCCCTCCCGCACGAGCAGCCACAGGGAGGTGCGATGGGGAGGCAGGACCTCCCCGGGGGCGAGCCGCACCGTGCGCGATGCGGCGAGGACCCAGGCTTCCGCCGTCGAACCATCGGAGACGTCCATGGCAGGACGAACGAGGGGGAGGCGACGAGAATTCCCCGGGGACCCGGCGCTCGTCCCCTCCCGGCTCCCGTCGGTCGCGACCTTCAGGCGCTGAGCCGCTTCAGCCGCAGCAGACGGCGCATGCCCGCGGCGCTGGGATGCTCGCACGGGGCGAGCGCTGCGACGAGCCGGGCACGGACCGCCGCCTCGTCGAGGTGCATGCCGATCGCGACCAGCCCCTCGGGATGCTCGCTCTCCGCCTCCGCCTCGGCCTGCGCCCGCGCCGGCGCTGTCGCCACATGCACGCGTCGGCCCACGAGGTTCAGCGCGAAGCGCCGCCGATCACGGGGTCCGGTGACGGCGACGATCCCCTTGAGGCGGAAGACGCCCTCGGGCGGGTCCTCGAGCAGGTCGGCCAGGGCCGACGGCTCCACCGGGCCGTGCGCGTGGACCGTGACGGCATCCGCGTGCTCATGGACGTGCCGGGCGTGCTCCTCCCGCGCGAGCGCCGCGAGCGGCAGCTGGTCGGGCGGATCCTCCGTCCGGGCGACGTCCAGGAGCAGCGCCGGGTCGAGCCCTCCGCGGGGGACGGCCAGGATGTGGGCGTCCTCGCTGCGCTCGCGGACGCGGGCCGTGATCGCCTCGAGCCGCCGTGCGGCGAGCCGTGCGGGCAGCAGGTCGGTCTTGGTGACGAGCACGAGCGAGGGAGCGGCGTACCGGGCGGGCGCGGGACGCGGGTGCGGGCCGTCCCCGCCGGGGTCGACGGTCTCGAAGCACGTCTCGGCGTCGACCACCTCGACGATGCCCGCCAGTCGCGTGCGCTCGGCGGAGGAGAAGCGGATCATGCGCCCCAGTGCGAGCGGCTCGGCGGCCCCGCTCGCCTCGATGACGATGGCGTCGAGGGCCAGACGCGGCCGGGACAGGCGCTCCAGCGCATCGTCCAGCGGCGTCGAGTCCGGCAGGCAGCACAGGCAGCCGCCGGCGATCGAGGCGGCGTCGTCGACCTGGCCGGTGACCATCGCCGCGTCCACGTTGATCTCGCCGACGTCGTTGACGATCACGCCCAGGCGCGCGCCCGGCGCGGCCAGCAGCGCGTTGAGCACCGTCGTCTTCCCCGCCCCGAGGTGCCCGGTCAGGGCGATCACGGGAACGGGCTGCGGGGCCGACGGGCCGACGGGCACGGGCGTCCTCCTGGTGCGGGGCGCGTGGAGTGGAGCGGATGGAGTGGAGCAGGCGGACTGGAGCAGGCGGTGCGGACCGGCGCGACCACTCTGTGTTGGGAAAGATTATCAACAAGCGGGGTGGCGGTGGGACGCGCGAGGCCCCGCGGGCGAACCCGCGGGGCCTCGGAATCCGGCGCGGCGCAGGGCCGCGGCGGGGAGTGATCAGTCGCGCTGCGAACGGTCGATCGCGCGCACGCCGCGCCAGGCGAGCGGGATCGCGACCGCGGCGATCGCGGCCTTCACGACGCCGCCCGCGATGAAGGGCGTGACACCCAGGGCCAGGATCTGGCCGAGGTCGGCGCTCGCGCCCATCACGGCGTTCAGGATCCAGGCCATGTAGGGAACGCCCACGAGGAAGGGCACGACGCTCGCGGCGGCGAAGCCGGCGAAGGCCTTCCAGGAGCGGCGGTCCCACGAGCGCTCGGCGAACCAGCCCGCGAGGTACGCGGCGGGGATGAAGCCCAGGATGAACCCGAAGCTCGGCGTCATCACCGCGGCGAGGGAGCCGCTGAAGCCCGCGAACACCGGGGCCCCGGCGAGGCCGGCGACCATGTACGCGGTCAGCGCGGCGGCTCCGCGGCGCGCACCGAGTGCCGCGCCCACGAGCAGCACGCCCAGGGTCTGGCCCGTGATCGGGACGACGGGCAGCGGGATCTCGACCTGCGCCAGCAGGGCGACGATCGCGGCTCCGGCGACGACCAGTGCGGCATCGATCCCGAGCGAGCGATGTCGGTTCAGGGCATCGGCGAGGACGGGGTGCCGGGGGGAGAGGGCTGCGGCGGTCACGGGACTCCTTCTTCCGGGAAACGGACGAGCGGCCATGGTAGTGCGGCCGACCCCTCGCGCGGGCCGCGCGTTCACATGGGGCCGCGCGGACGATCAGGCGCGATCGGAGAGATCAGGCGTGGTCAGACGAGGTCAGGCGCGATCCGGCGCGAGCAGGGCGGAGAGCTCCTCGACCATCGCGGGCTGCCACCAGGCCCAGTCGTGGCCCCCGCGATGCATGCGCACAGGGATCGTGGCCCCGGTCCCGTCGGACACGGCGTCCGCGAGCTCGCGCGCCGCCTCGCCCATGGTCCCCTCGAAGTGACCGGCGTGCAGACGGATGCGCACGCTCCCGGGGGCCTCGCTGAGCAGCGCCGCGCGCAGGGGTGCTGCGAGCGCGAGATGGGGGTAGCGCCAGAGCGAGACGGACTGCGCGATCGCGGCACCGATCCTGTGCAGCGCCCGGGCCAGGGTGAAGAGCGAGGTCAGGCCCCCGAAGCTCGACCCGGTGACCACGGTGCGCCGCGGATCGGGGGTGGGGCGCAGGCGCGGCACCAGGGTGTCCGCGATCCATGCGGCCTGTCCGCCGGGCACGCCCAGGTCCCGGGCGCGGTCGGGCCATGCGTCGAGGAACACGGCGAGCAGCGGCGGGAGGTCGCCGGCGCGGACGGCCTCGGCGAGTGCTCCCGGGGTGTCCAGGCGGTCGACGTGCGCCTCCCCGTCGGTGACGACGAGCAGGGGGAGGTCCGACGGCGGGAGCGCGTCGTCCCCTGTGCCCGCTCGGTCTCCGTCGTCCTCGCTGGTCCCGTTGCTCCCACGTGTCCCGCCGATCGCGCACCAGCGTGTGCGCGGCTCGCCCGCGGCCGTCGCCAGCTCGTGCACGGGGACGCTGGAGGGTGCGTGTGAGGCGACGACCCGGTCGCGGACCAGGTCCAGGACCAGGGATCCGTCGGGCCGCGCCTGCGGTCGCGCCGGCGCCGCCGGACGCTTCCCCTTGAGTCCGTCGCTCCACCACGGGGGGTCTGCCGGGGCACCGTCGGCACGGTCATCATCATGGTGCTCGAGGAAGGCGATCGTCGCGCAGAGGTCCCCGGGGACGGAGAGCACGCCCGCGAACCATCCGTCGCCCTGGGCGACGAGGTCGAGGCCGTCGGGCGGATCGGGGGTCCACCAGCCGTTGATCTGCGCTGCGACGGCGCTCGCGCCGGGAGCGCGGTGGCGCAGCCGGATGATCGCGCGATCGTCCTCGCGCGCGAGGACCTCGACGGCCGCGCCGACGGGGGCGGCCGTCGAGGGGTGCTGCTCGGCCCGCACGACGCGCACCTGCTGGACGGGTGCGTCCGTCGGCCGGGGGAGCGGCTCCCACCGGGGCCCGGACAGGAGAGCCGCGAGATCGGGGCGCCGGGCGGCCCCGGCGGCTCCGGGAGCTCCGGGAGCTCCGGGAGCTCCGGCAGCTCGGGGGCGACGGCGCGTCGGCTCCTGCGCGGTCACAGCGGCACCACCAGGGGCCGGCCGGAGGTCGGGTGCTCGAGCACGGCGACCTCGTGGCGATAGACCTCGCGGATCCGGTCGGGGGTGAGCACGTCCTCGGGCGGTCCGAGCGCGACCAGGCGCCCGCCGTCGAACATCGCGATGCGGTCGCTGCAGCGCGCGGCGAGGGTGAGGTCGTGGAGGACCACGAGCACGCAGCGGCCCTCCTGCGCGAGCTCGCGCGCCCGGGCCATGAGCACCTCCTGATGATGGAGGTCCAGAGCGGCCGTCGGCTCGTCGAGCAGCACCACCTGGGCGTCCTGGGCGAGGACGCGGGCGAACACGGTCCGCGCGAGCTCGCCGCCCGAGAGCGTCGTGACGTCCCGCCCGGCGAGGGCGTCGACGTCCGCCTCGCGCAGGCAGCGCTCGATGAGGGCGTCGTCGTCCGGGCCGACGGGGTGCGGGGCGCGGCCCATCGCCGCCGCCTCGTGCACGGTGAAGGAGAAGGCCTGGCTGTGGTGCTGGGTCATCACCGAGCGCCGCCGGGCCAGAGCCTTCGCCGGCCAGTCGGCCGTCGGCCTGCCGTCCAGCAGCACGCGACCGCTCGTGGGCCGCTGATCCCCCGAGAGCAGGGAGAGGAGCGTCGACTTCCCGGCCCCGTTGGGGCCGACGAGCGCCACGAGCTCGCCCCCGCTCGCCGAGAACTCGACATCCTGCAGCAGCACCGCACCGCCGATGGCGAAGCCGGCCCGTTCGACGCGGATCCACGGCTCGGTGCCGGTGGTGCCGGGCGCGGGCGCGCCTGCCTCCTCGGTGCCTGCCGCGAGGCCATCGGCCGCCGTGGCGCCGACGCGAGCCCCCGTCTGCGCGCTCACAGCCGCACCGTCCGCGAGCGCAGCACGAGCATGAGGAAGAACGGGGCGCCCATGATCGCCGTGAACAGGCCGATCGGCACCTCGGCGGGCGGGGCGACGGTGCGCGAGAGCGTGTCCGCGACGACGATCAGCAGCGCTCCGATCACGGCCGACATCGGCAGCACCCCGCGGTGCGCGGGCCCGCAGATGAGGCGCACGATGTGGGGGACGACGAGCCCGATGAAGCCGATCGTGCCCGCGAAGGCGACGCTCGTGCCCGTCAGCAGCGCCGTGGTCCCGATGACGATCTTGCGGGTCGTGGATACGTCGAGGCCCAGGTGGTGGGCCTGCCGGTCGCCGAGCGTGAGCAGGTCCAGGCGGCGCGAGAGCAGGATCATGATCGCCACGCCGACGAGGATCACGGGAGTGCCGATCGCGAGCTTCATCCAGTCCAGATCGCCCAGCGAGCCCATCTGCCAGAAGACGACCGTCTGCAGATCGTCGTCGTCGGCCGCGAAGGTGAGGAACCCGGTGATCGCGGCGAAGGCGGAGCCGATCGCGATGCCCACGAGCAGCAGCCGCGCGGTGCCCGAGTCCATGCCCGGGCGGGCGAGCGCGTAGATCAGCGTGGTGGCGAGGATGCCGCCCGCGAAGGCCGCGGCGGGCACCACCCAGGCGACCGCCGCACCGGTCAGCGGGGGAAGCAGCACGATCGCGGCGACGGCCCCGGTGGAGGCGCCGCCGCTCACGCCGATGATGCCGGGATCGGCCAGCGGGTTGCGGAACAGGCTCTGCAGCGCCGCGCCGGAGACCGCGAGCGCCGCCCCGGAGAGCGCCCCGAACAGCACGCGCGGCATCCGCAGGTCCATCACCACGGTGGTCTCGAGCGCCGGGCGCGCGGCGCCCTGCCCGAGGATCTCGTGCCAGATGACGCCCAGGACCGTGCTCGGACTGAGCTGGATGGGACCCGTGCCGATCGAGACCACGATCGCGACCACCAGCACCGCGCCGCTGATCGGCAGGCCGATCGCGAGCGGCAGGCGCCGGGTCCGCTCGCGCGCCGCACGGCGCGGGGCGGACCCGGCGGTGTCCTCGGCGGCGGTCACTTCGCGACGGCGGCGAGGGCCTTCACCAGCGCGATCGCACCGGCGCCGACGCCCACGCCGCTGACCTTGATCTGCTCGCTGGGCATGAGGAAGAAGGTGTTCGAGGTGCCCGCGGGGGTCTGCGCGAGGGTCGGGAAGGCGGAGAGGAAGCCCTTGAGCCCGCCCCACTCCTCGAGGTCGCCGTCGCCGGTGAGGATGACGTCGGGCTTCGTGTCCAGCAGGCCCTCGTCGCTGTACTTCACGGAGTAGCCGCGCAGGCCCTCCTCGACGCCGACGCTCGTCGCGCCCGCGGCCTCGATGATGTCGGCGGCGGCCGTGCCGGTGCCGACCACGGCGTTCGCCCCGCCCGCGCCGCTCGAGGTCACCGCGAGGATCCGCAGGCCGTCGATGCCGGTGCCCTTCGCGTCGGACGCGGCCTGGTCGAGCTGGTCCTCGACGGCGCTCGCGAGCTCCTCGCCCGCATCCTTCGCCCCCACGTACTCGGCGACGGCCCGGATCTTGTCGGCGATGGGCTGCTGGTCGTCGACCACGACGGCGTCCACGCCGGCTTCCCGGAACTGGGCCGCGGGCTTGCCGTGGCGCTTGACGTTGTTGCCGATGAAGAGCGTGCCCTTGACGCTCAGCAGGCCCTCGACGCCGGTCTTCTGGCTGAACTCGAAGTGCTCGGGCGCATCGAGAGCGGCCTGGGCGACGGAGTTCGTGGGGGCCGCATAGATGTTCTTCTGCAGCCCCAGCGCCGCGAGGATGTCGGCGACGTCCTCGCCGCCCACGATGATCTTCGAGATGTCCTTGACCTCGACCTTCTCGCCCGTGCCGTCGGTGACCGTCACCGGCAGCTCCGGGGTCGCCGACGCCGAGGGCAGGTCCGTGCCCTCCACCC
The DNA here is from genome assembly GCF_022346485.1 of Brachybacterium sp. ACRRE. Taxonomy (NCBI): domain Bacteria; kingdom Bacillati; phylum Actinomycetota; class Actinomycetes; order Micrococcales; family Dermabacteraceae; genus Brachybacterium; species Brachybacterium sp. ACRRE. The sequence goes on from NZ_JAKRMO010000014.1 coordinate 50,946, forward strand.
AGGTCCAGCCCTCGGGCAGGTCCGACGGGGCGCCCTGCGCGCCGCCCGCCGCGGCCCCGGAGCCGCCGTCGGAGGAACCCGCGTCCGAGGCGGCGTCGTCAGCCGACTGGCTGCCCGCGCCGCACGCGGTGAGCGCGGCGAGGACGGCGGCCGACGGGGCGATCCCGAGCAGGGAACGCCGCGCGAGCGGGCGACGGACGGAGGGCTCGTGGGAGGAGGTGCGGGGGAGCGGGCGCGACGAGGTCACAGAACGGTCCTTCGGGTGAGCTGAGTGAGTATGCAGGTTCGCCTAAGTAGGCGTGCAGGGTCTACTAGATCACGATATGAGGGGAGCGTCACCCGGCGGCGGCAGGGGTCACACCACCGGCCGCTCCCGGGCGACGGCTCGCTCGCCCCAGACTCACGCCATGCTCACGCCGCGCTCGCGCGGGCGGCGGGCACCTTCTCCCCGGCATCCACGCAGAAGGGGAGGGTGTTCTCCCGTGGCGGCACCGGGCAGGTCGAGAAGTCCGTGTAGGCGCAGGGGAGGTTCACCGCGCGGTTGAAGTCGAGCACCGCGGAGCCGTCGGCCGACGGGGCGGGGACCGTGAGCGATCTGCTCGCCGCGTAGGTCGTGATCCCGCTGGTCGCGTCCCGGAACAGGACCGTCAGCGCGCCGTCCGCGCCCGCGAACGCCGTGAGGCGGTGGGTGCGCCCGTCGCGCTCGAACTCGAGGCGGCCCGGGCTCGAGAAGCTGTGCTGGATGCCGGGCAGCACGGCATCGACCCGGCGCGTGGTCGGCGCGGAGTCGGCGACGAAGCGGGCGTCGATCGCCCACTGCGGGTCGGCCGGGTAGGCCTTCGTCCCCGTGAAGGAGGCGAGGTAGGGGCTGTCCGCGCGGCGGGGCCGCAGCATGACGCCGCTGCCGCGCCGTGCAACCTCCGCGACCCCGTCGACGCCGTGCTCGGACGTGCCTGGCGCGCCCGACGCGCCCGACGCGCCGGACGCCCGGTCGACGAAGTGCAGCAGCACGGTGCCGTCGTGCATGAACGGTGCGAGCTGGCGGGTGCCGCGCAGCTCCTCGCCGCCTGCCGTGAGGACCTCGCCCTCGGCGAGCTCGACCAGCGGGCCCTGGGGGCCGACGGACCAGGCGCCAGGGACCCCGGGCGCGCGCAGCCGCGTGCGGCCCAGCCAGTGCAGCCCCGTCGCGGCGAGGATGCCGAGCGGGTCCGTACGCGAGCGCTCGTGCGCCTCGTGCCAGGCGGTCCACTCCGCGGTGAAGGCGCCGGTGGCGGCCGTCTCGCGTGCGGCGCTCATGCGGCGCCCCGCACGACGTCCAGCGGCACCGTGCCGCGCTCGGCGTCCAGGATCTCCCCGAACCATCGCGCGACCTGCCGCACCGCCGGCGTCGGGGCCTCGGCCTCGACCGCCGGGTTGTAATTGGAGTTCGTGTTGAGGTCGTAGGTGACGGTGCGGCCGTCGGTCGTGGTGAGGAACTCGATGCCCGCGATCTCGATCCCGAGGTCCGCCAGCAGCTCCTCGTACCGCCGGATCAGGGGCGTGCTCGTGGTGATCGAGTCATCGAGCCGGAAGGCCGGGGGAGTCGGGGTGCCGGGCAGGGCGCAGGCGTCCGCGGGGCACAGCTCGAAGCCGCCGGAGGTGTCCACGCGCACCGCGTACACGAAACGGCCGCCCACGAATTCCGCGCGCGTGATCACGGGCTCGGGGGCAACGAGCAGCTCCTGCAGAAGGGTGATGCCGTCGGCGCTCTCCTCGAAGTCCGCGCCGCGCACGTACTCCTCGAAGGACTCGTGGTCCTCGAAGCGGCGCACGCCCAGGCCCTTGCCGCCCTGGTCGTGCTTGGTGATGAAGGGGGCGGGCAGGGTGCGGGCGGCATCGACGAGCGAGCCGCGGTCGTGCACGGCAGTCGTGCGCGGCACGTCGAACCCGGCATGGCGCAGCGCCGCGTGCTGCTGGATCTTCGAGACCTCGAGGTCGGCCACGCGGGAGCCTCCCACCACGCGCCGCCCCCAGGACTCGAGCCAGGTGAGGGTGCCGCGCGCGACGTCCTTCGCGTGCGGGGCGCCGCGGGTGTGGGACGAAGCGCTCAGGCGGGACCAGAACACGCCCTGGGGAGGTTCGGCGTCGAGGTCGAGCACGCCGCCGTCGAGCGGCCACTCGATCAGCGGCACGCCGACGGCCTCGAAGGCCGCGGTGAACGGGGCGATCCACTCCGGGTTGTCGTGCAGCACGTGCACCGCCGGAGCGGCCGGGACCGCGGGCAGGGACGGGGCCGCGGATGCGGTCGGGAATGCGGGGTCGGACATCGGGCCTCCTGGACGTCGAGCTCTGGAGCTGCCGGAGCGGCGGGTGGGCCGACGCCAGCCCTCCCGCGGGTCGCGCGGCGGATCGAGGACATCCCGCGTCATCTGCGGACTCCCCGTTCCGCGCGACGCACGACCGGTGCAGGGATGCACCCGACTGCGCCCGGACACGCCGAGGCGGCAGTGATCGTGTTCTCCGAACGTAGCTTATGGGTGTCATAAGCGGATGGCAGGGGTTGGAGAATGTGGGCCACGTCGCGCGGCGCGCCGCGCCCCGAACACGGGGGTCCTGCGCAGCGGTGCCCTGGCCCGCCCGTGACAGGACGGGTGATCCGCGCAACAGTGGAGCCATGTCCGCACGGGAGCAGAAGGTGGAGGTCGACGGCCGCTCGCTGCGGCTCACGCACCTCGACAAGGTCATGTATCCCTCGACCGGCACCACGAAGGGCGAGGTCATCGACTACTACCGGCGCGCCGCCGGTGTGATGGTGCCGCAGGCCGCGCGCCGACCGGCGACGCGGAAGCGATGGGTCGACGGGGTCGGCACCGCCGAGCACCCCGGCAAGGTCTTCTTCCGCAAGGATCTCGAGGACTCCGCGCCGGACTGGGTGCCGCGAGCGGACCTCGAGCACCACGACGGCATCTCCACCTACCCGCTCGTGGACGAGGCGGCCGTGCTGGTGTGGCTCGCTCAGCTCGCGGCCCTCGAGATCCACACCCCGCAGTGGCGCTTCGACGCCGACGGTGAGTCGGCATGCCCTGACCGCCTCGTGCTCGATCTCGACCCGGGAGAGGGCGCCGGTCTCGACGACTGCGCCCAGGTGGCGCTGTGGTGCCGGGATCTCCTGGCCGGGATGGACCTCGACTCCTATCCCGTGACGTCGGGCTCGAAGGGGATCCACCTCTATGCCCCGCTGGACGGGACCTCCGCCGCCGACGAGGTCGCAGAGCTCGCGCAGCGTCTCGCGCGAGCCCTCGAGGACGAGCACCCCGATCATGTGGTCAGCGACATGAAGAGGTCCCTGCGCCGAGGGAAGGTCCTGGTCGACTGGTCGCAGAACAACGGGCACAAGACCACGGTGTGCCCGTATTCGCTGCGCGGCAGGGAGCGGCCGACGGTCGCCGCGCCCCGCACCTGGGACGAGATCGAGGACTCCTCCCTCGCCCAGCTCGACTTCGAGGAGGTCCTCGCGCGCATCGAGGACGGGACCGATCCCCTCGCGGCGCTCGGCCTCGAACAGCATGACTCGTCGGCCGCGGGAGGGGCATCGGCCGACGACGAGGCGTCGGCCGGGGCCGCGGACGATCGACTGCGCACATACCGCTCCAAACGCGACGCGCGCCGCACACCGGAGCCCGTCCCCGACGCGGCAGGGGAAGGACCTCAGGAGCGGGCCGATGCCGCGCGGCGCGCGCTCGAGGCACAGGACCCGATGTTCGTGATCCAGGAGCACCACGCCTCGAGCCTGCACTGGGACTTCCGGCTCCAGCACGACGGGGTGCTCGTCTCCTGGGCCGTCCCCAAGGGGCCGCCGCTCGAGGTGGACGTGAACCGGCTGGCGGTGCAGACGGAGGACCACCCGCTCGAGTACGGCACCTTCGAGGGAAGCATCCCCGAGGACGAGTACGGCGGGGGAGAGGTCACCATCTGGGACAGCGGCTTCGTCGAGATCGAGAAGTGGCGCGAGGGCCGTGAGGTCATCGCCGTCTGCCGCGGACGCGAGGACGGAGGGCTCGGAGGCGTGCCGCGCCGCTTCGCCTTCATCCACACCGGAGGCATGGGCCGCGGCGCCAGGACTGCGGCCGCGAAGAAGAAGGCGAAGGCCGACTGGCTGCTGCACCTCATGAAGGACCAGCCCGAGGAGGGATCGGCCGGTGGCCACGAGGAGACCGGTGCCCGCGAGGAGACAGGCGACCGCGAGGAGATCAGCCCGATGCTCGCGACGCCCGGCTCGCGCGAGGACATCGACGAGGACGACTGGGCCTTCGAGATGAAATGGGACGGTATGCGCGTGATCGCCACGATCACCTCGGCGGGCGTCCGCCTGACCAGCCGCGGCAGCACGGACGTCACCGCGACGTTCCCCGAGCTCGGGGAGCTGGAAGACGCGGTGGGCGGCGCCGGCTCCGGGACGGGACGCATCGTCCTGGACGGCGAGATCGTCGCCCTGGACTCCTACGACCGGCCCTCGTTCTCGCGCCTCCAACGGCGTCTGGGACTGACGTCCCGGCGCGACGTGGAGCGGGCGCAGGAGGAGACGGAGGTCCACCTGATGGTCTTCGACCTGCTCGAGGTCGACGGCAGGTCACTGCTGCGCACGCCGTACAGGGAAAGGCGCGACGCCCTGTTCGCGACCGTCGACCCCACCGAGCACGTGAACCTCCCGTACGCCGTGCGCGGGGACGTGGACCACGCGATCGCCCGCTCCCAGGAGCTCCAGCTCGAGGGCGTGATGGCGAAGAAGGAGTCGAGCATCTACCAGCCCGGGCGCCGTGCCCGCACCTGGCTCAAGATCAAGAACGCCCATCACCAGGAGGTCATCGTCGTGGGCTGGCGCGAGGGACGGGGAGCGCGCGCAGGCGGCATCGGCTCCCTGCTGCTGGCCGTCCCCGACGAGAACGGAGAGCTGCACTTCGTCGGGCGCGTGGGCACAGGCTTCAGCGAGGACGATCTCGAGCACGCGCACGAGCGCCTCCGCTCGCGATCGCGGAAGACGCCGCCGGTGAGCGGGGTCCCGAGCGCCGATGCCCGCGACGCCCACTGGGTGCGCGCCGACCTCGTGGGCGAGGTCCGCCACGCCGAGCGCACCCCCGACGACAGGCTGCGCCGGCCCGTGTGGAGGGGGTGGCGTCCCGACAAGGACGCCGACGAGGTGCGCTGGGAGTCCTGACCCCTCCGCGGGATCCTGCGAATGGGGTCCGGCACCCGCCTTGCTATGGTGCTCGTGCTGTACGACACGTCACGACAACATCGCACGTGCCGCCTTCGTCGGGCTCGCAGCCGTGCGGATCCCCTCAGGGCACCGATGCCCGGGCGGCCGCGAGGTCCGAGGAGGAACCGGTGTCGCCCCTTTCCCCGCCCGCACCAGGCATCCCGCCTGCGTCACCCATCGCGGCCCCGCCGCGCACCGCGTCGGCCGCCCTCGCGCCTGCGCCCGCCGGATCCCGGCCACCCGCCCTGCGCTGGATCGCTCTGCTCGCGGTCCTGCTCATGGCCGCGCTCACCGCCGCGGTGAGCGCGCAGCCGGCGCACGCGGAGCCGAAGGAGAAATACGTCGTCGGCACCGACACGACGTACGCGCCCTTCGAGTACACGGGCTCCGACGGCGACCTCGAGGGCATCGACATCGACCTGCTCAACGCGATCGCGAAGGATCAGGGCTTCGAGGTCGAGATCCGTCCGCTCGGCTTCGACGCGGCGGTGCAGGCGCTGTCCTCGAACCAGGTCGACGCCGTGATGGCGGGCATGACCATCACGGACGAGCGCAAGGACTCCTTCGACTTCACCGACACCTACTTCGTGGGCGGCGTGCAGTTCGCCGTGCCCGAGAGCAGCGACATCTCCTCCCTCGACCAGCTGAAGGGCGAGACGGTCGCCGTCAAGAACGGCACCACCGGCAAGGACTTCGCCGAGGAGAACAAGGACAAGTACGGCTACACGGTCGACACCTACCAGGAGACCACCGACGTGGTCGACGCGGTGAAGTCCGGGCACGCCGTCGGCTACTTCGACGACTACCCGGTGATCGCCTACGGCATCACCCAGGGGTCCGGCTTCAAGCAGGTCGGCGACCCGCAGGGCGGCGGTGACTTCGGCGCCGCCGTGAACAAGGGCAAGAACGCGGAGTTCCTCGAGAAGTTCAACGCGGGTCTGAAGAACCTCAAGAAGAGCGGCGAGTACGACACGATCGTCGAGAAGTACGTGGGCGCCCAGGGCAGCGACGGCGGCGGCGAGCAGGCGCAGAAGCCCGACCGCTCCGTGCTCACGGTGATCACGGACTACTGGCCGCAGCTGCTGCACGGCGTGTGGCTCACGTTCCTGTCCACCCTGGTCGCTCTCGTGCTGGCCTTCGTCCTCGGCATCATCTTCGGCTTCGCCCGGCTCGCGCGCTTCGCGCCCTTCCGCTGGATCGCGACCGCTTACGTGTACGTGTTCCGCGGGACACCGATCCTGGTGCAGGCGTTCTTCATCTTCTTCGCGATCCCGCAGATGTTCCCCGACCTCAAGATGGGGCCGTTCGTCGCCGGTGCGATCACGCTGACGCTGAACACCGGCGCCTACATGACCGAGATCATCCGCGGCGGCATCCAGGCCGTCGACTCCGGGCAGACGGAGGCCGCGCGATCGCTGGGCCTGGGCCACCGCAAGACCATGCAGAAGGTCGTGCTCCCGCAGGCCTTCCGCATCATGATCCCGACCTTCGTGAACCAGGGCATCATCACGCTGAAGGACACCTCGCTGCTGAGCGTCATCGGACTCGCCGAGCTCACCTACCAGTCCCGGCAGATCATCGCGACGACCTACATGTCCTCGCAGGTGCTGGTCGTGGTGGCGTTCCTGTACTTCGCGGTGATCACGGTGCTCACCCTGCTGTCGCAGCGACTCGAGAGGAAGTACGCGGTATGAGCGAGCAGACGAGTCCGAGCCCGCAGACGAGCGCCCCCGGCGGCGCGGGTGCCGGCGGTGCGACGAAGGGTGCGGGCGAGCGCCCCGAGAAGATCGTCGTCGAGGGGCTGCGCAAGAGCTTCGGCGACAACGAGGTGCTCACCGGCATCGACCTCACGGTGAAGGAGCGCGAGGTGGTCGCGATCATCGGCCCCTCGGGGTCGGGCAAGTCCACCTTCCTGCGCTGCCTGAACCGTCTGGAGGACCCCACCGGCGGGTCGATCGTCATCGACGGCGCCGACCTCTCGGGGCGGAAGGTGAAGATCGACGAGGTGCGCCAGAGGATCGGCATGGTCTTCCAGCACTTCAACCTCTTCCCGCACATGACCGTCCTCGAGAACATCACGCTCGCGCCGATCCAGCTGGGCAAGTGCTCCGCGAAGGAGGCCGATCAGCGCGCCCGCACCCTCCTGGACCGGGTGGGGCTCGCCGAGAAGGCCGACGCCAAGCCGGCCTCGCTCTCAGGCGGCCAGAAGCAGCGTGTGGCGATCGCGCGAGCGCTCGCCATGGAGCCCGAGGTGATGCTCTTCGACGAGGCCACGAGCGCGCTCGACCCCGAGATGGTGGGCGAGGTGCTCCAGGTGATCCGCGACCTCGCCGAGAACGGCATGACGATGATCCTGGTGACCCACGAGATGGGCTTCGCCCGCGAGGTCTCCAACCGCACGATCTTCATGGACGGCGGCGTCATCGTCGAGGCGGGAACGCCCGAGGAGATCTTCGACGATCCGCAGAGCGAGAGGCTCAAGGACTTCCTGGCCAAGGTGCTCTGAGCGCTCGGAGATCTGCGCGTCGATACAGTGCGCGACCGCGGCCCCCGCACCCCTCCGGTGCGGGGGCCGCGGTGCGTGCGGTGACCTCTTGCGCACTTATCGTCGACCGTTTACCGTTAACGAACGGGATACCGACGAACAAGGGAGTGACCGGTATGGCATCCGTGGCCATGGAAGACGATGCGCGCGGTGCGCGCCGAGCGGGGCGCCCGAAGGTCGGCGTGTACCGATATGCGGTACTCGCTCTGGTGACGCTCGGCGTCTCGGTGAACTACCTGGATCGTGCGACGATCAGCGTCGCCCTGCCGGACATCCAGCACGATCTGGGATTGGCAGAGGCCGCAACGGGTGTCGCGCTGTCTGCGTTCTTCTGGACCTACGCGACATTCCAACTGCCCAGCGGCTATCTGGCCGGACGCATCGGGCCCCGTGTGATGATCGGTGCGTCCGCGCTCTGCTTCGGTCTCGTGACCGTCCTGATGGGGTTCGCCTGGGGGCTCGTCTCCCTGATCGTGCTGCGCCTGCTGCTCGGTATCGGCGAGAGCCCTGCATTCCCTGCCTCGGCCCAAGTGGTGTCCCGGTGGTTCCCCCGCTCGGAACGCAGTTTCGCCTCTGCGACCTTCAACAACGGCAACCCGATCGGGTCCACGCTGTGCATTCCGCTCGTCGCTCTGCTGATCACGTGGGCGGGATGGCGCAGCGCCTTCTACGTGACGGGTGCGGTCGCGATCGTGTACGCGATCGCCTGGTGGTTCCTGTATCGCGACCCGCGCGCCTCGCGCTGGCTGCGCCGTGAGGAGCTGGAGTACATCGAAACGGACCAGGAGGAGGCCAACAGGGACGCTGATTCCCAGCAGACTGTGCCCTGGCGCTCTCTTTTCCGCCACCGGATGGTCTGGTCGATGATGATCGGATTCTTCTGCATCAACTTCGTGGCCTACTTCTTCATCACCTGGTTCCCCACGTACCTGGTGCGCACCTACGACCTCAGCCTGCTGAAGTTCGGGTTCATCGGAATGATCCCCGGGATCGCATCGATGCTCGGCGGATGGGCCGGCGGGCTGGTCTCAGATCGGCTCGTCCGACGAGGGGTGCCGGTGAGCCGCGCTCGCAAGATCTGCCTCGTCGGTGGGCTGCTGGGCACGTCGGTGATCATGCTCGCGGTGCTGTCGCCGACGGTCTCGACCGCCCTGCTCGCGCTCTCGCTGTCCTACTTCTCCTCGACCTTCGCGGCAGCCTCGGTATGGTGCCTGCCCGCCGACGTCGCTCCGGTCAATGCTCATGTGGGCTCTCTGGGCGGGATCCAGAACGCCGCGAGCAACTGCGCGGGCATCGTCTCGCCGATCCTCATCGGTGTGATCACCGGTGTGACGTCGTCCTTCGCGATCCCGTTGGTCATCGCGGGAGTCGTCGCCCTGCTCGGGGCCGCGAACTATGCGTTCGTGATGCCGAAGATCGCGCCGTTGCGCTCGACCGCGCCGCAGGCGGTGGGCGCATGACCGGCGACGATCCCCGGGAAGTGGAACTGGATGTCGATGAGCTTCAGGACCGGTTGCGACGAATTCTCGAGCACCTCGGGAGTCCAAGAGACGTCGCCACCGAGGTCTCCCTCCACCTGGTGAGCGCGGAGCAGTCCGGCCACGCGAGCCATGGCGTCCTGCGCATGCCGCAGTACGTGAGAGAAATCGGCGAGGGCAGCATCGATCCAGCGGGTCGTCCCACAGTCGTCAGGCGGTCGGGAGCAGCCACGGTCCTCGACGCCCATCATGGCTTCGGGCACTTCTCAGCGGCCATAGCCGTCGACATCGCCGCTCGGTCTGCGCGTGAGCACGGAGTCGCCACCGTCGCCATCCGGGATGCGACCCACATCGGCCGCCTCGGCGAGTACGCGGAACGGCTCGCCGCCGGCGGACTCGTCTCGATCATCGTCGCTGCGGCGGCCGGCCCCGGCATCGGCTCGATGGCTCCTTTCGGGAGCTCCACCGGCCTTCCCTTCCTCAACACCAATCCATGGGCGATGGGCTACCCCGGTGCGGACGCGCCGATCATCTTCGATGCGGCGATGTCCGTGATTCCCGAGGGCAAAGTCCATGCGGCCCTCGCGCGCGGCGAGGACGTCCCGGAAGGGGCGCTCCTGGACCGCCACGGCGCGCCATCCATGTCGCCGCAGGACTTCCTCGACGGCGGCACGCTGACTCCGCTCGGGGGCCTCGGGGCCGGTCACAAGGGATACGGCCTCGCCCTGTCCGCCGCGCTGCTCGGGGGCCTCGCACACGCCGATGCCGCCGCGCCGCAGCTGAACGGCCTCGCTCAGGTCCGCCGTGCGGACGAGGGCGGGCGGCGCACCGGGGGCGTCACGATCATCGCGCTCGACGTCTCCGCATTCAGCGATCGCGGCGCCGAGTATGCCGAACGCACCACGCGTCTCTCGGACGCGATCCGTGTCGACGGTGCGCTCGTTCCCGGCGATGTCGAGCGAGCGGCTCGGCGGCGTGCCGACGGCACCGTGACGCTTCCCCTCGAGACCCACCGCGCGCTCGAGGCGCTCGAGCGCGGATCCGACCCCTCCACGTCCACATCTGAGGAGACCTCATGACCACGACCCGACCGATCATCCTCACCGCTGCCCCGGTGGGCTTCACCGCCGACGGTGCCGTCGACCTCGATGCCTCGCGCAGCATCTTGGAGTTCATCCGGGACTCCGGTGTCGACGGCTCCTTCGTCCTGGGAACGACGGGCGAGTTCCCTTCGCTCTCCCGCGAGGAGCGCCGGGCGCTCGCCGCACTGAGCCTCGAGGTGCTCGCGGATCGCCAGGTGGTGGTTCACGTGGGAGCACCGAGCATCCACCAGGTCCGCGAATTGATCGATGACGCCCGTGATGCCGGCGCACGCGCCGTCGCGGTCCTGACTCCCTACTACCTGCCCGCGAGCACGACGGCCATCGTCGACTTCTTCCGCGAGGCGGCGGCCGCCGCCGAGGGGCTCGATGTCTTCGCCTACCTCTTCACGGCGAGGACGGGGAACGCCGTCGGAAGTGATCAGCTCGCCCAGATCGCACAGATCCCCGGGATCATCGGTGCGAAGGTCAGCGGAGAGACACTCGAGCACGTCGCCTCCCTGCGCAAGTCCGTTCCGGCGGACTTCCAGCTGCTCACCGGATCGGACGCCGAGATCGCGCGCGTGACCTCGCGTGGGATCGACGGGGTGATCTCCGGCGTCGCCTCGGTGCTGCCCGAACCGTTCGTGGCCGTCGCGGAGGCGCTCTCCGCAGGTGCCGCGGAGGACCAGCTGGAGCCGTTGCAGTCCGATGTGGACCGCGCGGTCGAGCTCATTCGGGGAGATCCGGAGCGGATGAAGGCGGGGCTGGCGGCACGAGGCGTCGACGCCGGGACCAGCCGTATGGCCCTGGATCGACCCGAGCCGGAGCTCGCTGACCTCGTCAGGTCGTTCTCGGGGGTCTCGTGACGCGGAGGCCTGGGGGAGAGGGGAGGACCGGTGACGATGCCTTCGTGGGACGGGCTACGGTAGTCCGGACCGTCGAGCGGAGAGGCCCACATGCACCAGAACCGGCTGCGCAGCGTCCCCATCGGAGTTCGGCTCGCAGAGACGTTGAGGGATCGGATCGTGCGAGGGAGCATCCCTGCGGGGACGCACCTCGTGGAGGATCGAGTTGCGGAGGAGTTCGACGTCAGCCGCGGACCCGTGCGGGATGCGCTGCGCATCCTCTCGATCGAGCAGCTGATCGAGCCGGTGGGGCGCAGAGGTCTTCGAGTCATAGGGCTGGGACCCGACGGGGTTCGCGACCTCTATGCCGTCCGTCGCGGTCTGGAGACCGTCGCGGTCGCCGAGGTGTGCCGCACTCGAGCAGAGGGCGGCTTGGGCCCGCTGCATCGGAGTGTGGAGACCATGCGGGGCAGCACCGGCGACGTCGATGCCTTTGCGACGAGCGACCTCGCTTTCCATCGCGCCCTCTACGAGACCTCGGGAAATCGGAGACTGCTCGCGCTGTGGGAGCAGATCGAGCCGCTCTTCGCCTGCATCCTCGCGATCACCAACAGCATCGACGGCGACCTCGAGCCCGTCGTCGTGGACCATTCGACTCTTCTAGAGGTCATCGCCTCAGGCGATGAGCGCCGAGCCGTCGACGTGCTCGAGGAGCACCTCGACGGCTCGCGGCGACGCATCATCACTGCGCTCGAGCAGGTCTGGGCACACTCCGACGGTTCCTGACAGGGGCCCGGGGCGGTGACAGTCCGCGGGCGCACCGACTACGAAGGAGCCTTCACCCCATGAGCACAGCCCCCATCGTCCTGGCCTGCCCCTCCGATTACGAGAACGTCTCCGCCGAGGGCGCCCGCGCGCTCGCAGACGCAGGGTTCCGCCTCGTCCTCAATCCCCATGACCGCCCGCTGACGGAGCACGAGGTCCGCACCCTGGGCGCCGAGGCCGTCGCCGCCGTGGTCGGACTCGAGGAGTGGACTGACAAGCAGATGGATGCCCTGCCCTCGCTGCGGATCCTGTGTAAGCAGGGCGTCGGGGTCGACAACATCGATCTCGAGTCCGCGCGGGCGCGGGGGATCGTCGTGACCAACGTCCCGGGAGGGAATGCGGGCGCGGTCTCCGAGTTCACGGTGGGGCTGATGATCGCGGCCCTTCGGAACCTTCCCCAGGGCGAGCGTGCAGCGGCGGACGGGGATTGGAGCCGATTCCCCGGCCGGGAGATCTCCGCCCTGACCGTCGGCCTGCTGGGCTTCGGCAGGATCGCGCAGCTCGTGGCGAAGAAGCTCGTCGCCTTCGACGGGACAGTCATCGCCCACGACCCGTTCCCGGACGAGGAGTCCGCCCGTCGGTTGGGGGTCGAGCTCGTGGGTCGCGAGGAACTCCTCGCGCGCAGCGAAGTCCTCTCGCTGCACCTGCCTGTTCTGCCGGAGACCGTGGGCACAGTCGATACGGACTTCCTCCGCTCCCTGCGAGACGGAGCGTTTCTGGTCAATACGGCTCGCGGCGCCCTCGTGGACGAGACCGCTCTGTTGGCTGCGCTCGACGGCGGAGAGCTTGCCGGGGCAGCCCTGGATGTCTTCTCCACGGAGCCGCTGCCCGCTGGCAATCTCCTCGCGCAGCATCCTCGTGTGCTGGCCACTAACCACATGGCCGCGGAGTCACGGGAGGCCTACGCGGGTATCTCGCGGGCGAATGCTCAGGCGATCATCGACCTCGTGGACGGTCGCGAGCCAGCGAACGCCCTGTGAGTTCCGAGGGAGACTGATGCGGCATCCGGGGAGGCTCCTCTACGGTCTGAACTGCGGAGTCGACTCCGCGAATGCACTTTTGGCCTCCGCAGAAAGCGATCCCGTGCCCAGCACTCCCACTACCGCCACCTCGCCCGCCCAGCCCTGGTCCGAGATCCCGGCCGGCCCGCACGACGTCCGCCTCGTCGTCGCCGACATGGACGGCACGCTGCTGACGCCCGAGGGCGAGGTCCCCGGCGATTTCTGGGCGCTGCAGGAGCGTATGCGCGGCCAGGGGATCGAGTTCGTGCCCGCGAGCGGGCGCCAGCTCGCGACCCTGCGTGCGACCTTCGGGGCGGACAACGGCAGCGCGCCGGGCATCGAGACCTACGTCGCCGAGAACGGGACGCTCGTCGTCCACGACGGAGAGGTCGTCGCGACCACGACCGTCGACGCTCCGACGGCCGCGCGCGTCATCGCCCGCGTGCGGGAGCTCGTCGCGGGCGGCCTGGACCTCGGCCTCGTGGTCTGCGGCGTCGAGACCGCGTACGTCGAGAGGGACGACGAGGCCTTCCTCGCCGAGGCCCGGAAGTACTACCACCGGCTCGAGATCGTCCCCGACCTCGACGCCGTGCAGGGGGAGGTCCTCAAGCTCGCGGTCCACGACTTCGCCGACGCCGAGGCGACCTCCGCCGAGTTCACGGACCTGGCCGAGACCCACCAGGTGGTCGTCTCGGGCGCGCACTGGATCGATGTCATGAACCCCGAGGCGGACAAGGGCCGGGGGATCCTCGCGCTCCAGGCGGCGCTCGGGATCACGCCCGCGCAGACCGCCGTGTTCGGCGACTACCTCAACGATCTCGCGATGTACGACGTGGCCGAGTGGTCGTTCGCGATGGCCAACGCCCACCCGCGGATCACCGCCGCCGCGAGGTATGCCGCACCCAGCAACGCCGAGCACGGCGTGGTGCGCGTGCTCGAGCGTCTGCTGGGAACGGCGTAGGCCAGGCCGGGCCAGCCCGGGCAGGCCCGCCGCGCCTCAGCGCAGCGCGGCCGGGGCCACCGACGGCTGCGAGGGATCCTCGCGGTTGACGGGGCCCTCGAACAGGAGGATCGACTCGTCGGCCCCCTTGCCGTTGGTCTCCGGCAGGAAGCGGTGCACGAACAGCACGCCCAGCAGGCACAGCACCGCGAAGATGATCATCACCCAGCTGAGGCCCAGGCCGTCGCGCAGCGGCGGGAACGCCAGGACCAGGGCGAAGTTCGCGAGCCAGTTGACGGCTGCCGCGATCGCGGCGGCGCGCCCGCGCACAGCGGTCGGGAAGATCTCGCCCTGCAGCAGCCAGCCGGTGCCGCCCACGCCGATCGCGAAGCTCGAGATGAACAGCGCGAAGGTGATCATGAGGACCACGAGCTGCGCGGTGCCCGTGAGGGTCGCATTGCCGATCGCGCCGATGACGAGGAAGACGATCATGAAGCCGAAGCCGCCGATGGAGAGCTTGCGCCGGCCCAGCTTGTCGATCCAGCGGAACGCGAAGTAGGTCGCCAGCACGTTGACGATCGCGAGCACACCCGCGGCCATCACGCCGGCGATCTCGGCGTCCACGGGGTTCCCGGCGTCGGTGCCGAAGTACGGGCCCAACAGCTCGGGACCGTAGTAGAACGCGACGTTGATGCCGGTGATCTGCTGGAAGACGAAGAACACGCAGACCACGACCAGGGCGCGCCGCACGGCGGGCGTCCACAGGGTCGTGTTCGCCAGGCGGCGCACGCGCTCCTGGACGGCGAGGGCCTCCGCGTGGACCTGCTCGGCGGTGGCCTCGATGTCGAGCTTGCGCATCGCGGTCAGCACGTCGGACTCGCGTCCGCGCTCGAGCAGCCAGCGCGGGGACTCGGGCATCCGCGCGCGCAGCAGCAGCGAGAGGATCGCGGGGATGAAGCCGACGCCCAGCATGATCCGCCAGTCCACGGTGACCGCGGAGTCGGGGAACGCCTTGAGCAGCAGCACGGCGATGACATACGCGCCCAGGATGCCGATCGTGATCATCCACTGCTGGATGACGGCGAGGGAGCCGCGGCGCTTCTTGGGCGCGAACTCGGCGATGTAGGCGGTCGCGATCGCCGAGTCCGCGCCGATCGCGAGGCCGATGATGATGCGGCCGATGATCAGGGTGGTGGCCTCGGGGGCGAGCGCCGAGATGATCGAGCCCAGCGCGAACAGCGCGGAGTCGACGAGCAGCAGGGACTTGCGGCCGAAGCGGTCCGTCAGCGGACCGGCGAGCAGCGCGCCCACGAAGGAGCCGAGCGAGGCGCCGGCGACGGTGATGCCGGTGCCCCAGGACCCCAGGTCGAAGGGCAGGAACACCAGCGCCGAGCCGATGTTCGAGGAGTCGAAGCCGAAGAGGAAGCCGCCGATCGTCGCGAGCACCGCGAGGTACAGGTACAGACCTTTGACGTCCCGCGCGTCGAGCGCGGCGAGCACTCCGCCTCCCGGCGGAGCGGCATCGGGGGTCGAGGCATGATCGGGGCGTCCGGTGGGATCCGGGACGGGGCCGCTGGCATTCTCCGGTGAATTCGACACGGCCGGGACTGTACTCCTCGACCGGAGGGACTGCGTCACGTGAGGGTCCGACGCGGGGTCCGACGGGGGCGAGATGTCCGGAATCCTGCGATCCGTGGGGGTCCGCCAGGGTCCGCGAGGGTCCGCGCGCTCGCGCGGCGTGACGCAGCAGTCACCCGGGCGCCGGATCAGCTCCCGGTGTCGGCGCTGCGGTCCAGGTGCGAGCGCAGGAAGCGCCCGGTCGCGCTGTCCGGATCCTCGGCCAGCTCCTGCGGGGCGCCGGTCGCGACGATCCTGCCGCCCGCGGCCCCGCCGCCGGGCCCCATGTCGATCACGTGATCGGCGTTGGCGATCATGTCGAGGTCGTGCTCGATCACCACCACGGTCGCGCCGTTGCCCACCAGGCGGTCGAGCACGTGCAGCAGTGTGCGCACGTCCAGGGGATGCAGGCCGACGCTGGGCTCGTCGAAGACGAAGAGCGCGTCGGCCTGACCGCGGTCGATGTGCCCGGAGAGCTTGAGGCGCTGCGCCTCGCCGCCGGAGAGCGCCGGGGTGTCCTCGCCCAGGGTCAGGTACCCCAGTCCCAGGTCGATGAGGGCCTGCAGGCGCCTGCGCACCGCGGGGATGTCGCCCACCTCCTCGATGGCCTCCTGGACCGTGAGTCCCATGAGGCGGGGGAGCGTGACGCCGCCGCGCGGGTAGGCGTCGGCCGCGGGGGAGTACCGGGTGCCCTCGCACTCGGGGCAGTCGATGTCGACGTCGGGCAGGAACTGCACGTCCAGGACCACGCGCCCGGTGCCCTCGCAGCGCGGGCAGCGCAGGGACCCCGTGTTGTAGGAGAAGTCGCCCGCGCCGAGGCCCGCCTCCTTCGCCTCGGGGGTCCGTGCGAAGGCACGGCGCAGGTCGTCCAGGACCCCGCTGTACGTGGCGACGGTCGAGCGGATGTTCACGCCGATCGGGGTCGCATCGATCTGGTGGACGCGGCGGATCCCGGCGGCATCCAGCGTGCGCACGTGGCCGGGGAGGACCGGCCGGGGCGAGTCGTCGGCCGACGACGCGTCAGCCGACGACGGGGCGGGGCCCTCCTCGGGCGACCCTCCGTCGGCCCCGCGGGCCGTCGCCGCGCGCAGCGCCGGGACCAGGGACTCGAGCACCATCGTGGTCTTGCCCGAGCCCGAGACCCCGGTGACCGCCGTGAGGCGGCCGAGAGGGAGGCGCACCGTCAGCGGATGCACCGTGTGCAGGGCGCTCGTGGTCATGGCGATGGTTCCGCGGGCGAAGGCCTCCGCGGAGGACGCCTGCTCGCGGACCACCACGTCGGCGCTGCCGTCGAGGAAGCCGGCGAGACGGGAGCGCCCGGAGTCGATCACCTCCTGGATGCTGCCGCTGGCGGTGACCTCGCCGCCCTCGCGGCCCGAGCCCGGGCCGATCTCGATCAGGTGGTCCGCCTCGCGCAGCACCTGCACGTCGTGGTCGACGAGGAGCACGGAGTTGCCGTCCGCCAGGAGGTCCCCGATCAGCGCGAGGAGGCCGTCGATGTTCGAGGGGTGCAGGCCGATGCTCGGCTCGTCGAGCACATAGAGCACGCCCGTGGTGCGGTTGCGCACCGCCCGCGCGAGCTGGACCCGTTGGCGCTCGCCGGTCGAGAGCGAGGAGCCCGCCCGGTCCAGGGAGAGATAGCCGAGGCCCAGCTGCACGAGCCGGTCGGCCATGCCCGTGAGCTGGGAGACGAGCTCACGGGCCATCGAATGCATGTCGGAGGGCAGCGGGTCGATCACGGTCGGGGCCCAGGCCAGGAGGGCGTCGAGGGTCTGGGCGGTGGCGTCGGCGAGGCCGAGCTCGCCGATGCGCGGAGCACGCGCGGCGGGGGAGAGGCGCGTCCCCTCGCAGTCGGGGCACACGGTCTCCACGAGGAAGCGGCTCACGCGGGCCAGGCGCTTCTCGCTGTCGGCGCGGCGCAGCTCCTCGGTGACGGTGAGGCGGGCGTTGCGGAACGTGAAGTCGAGGTCGTGCACGCCCTTCTTCGAGGTCACCGTGATGTGCTTCTTCTCCTCGGGGCCGGCCAGCACGATCTCGCGCTCGGCCTCGGTGAGATCCCGGAAGGGCACGTCCGTGCGGACCCCGAACTCGCGGGCGATATCGGGCTGGACGTTGAAACCGAACATCTGCCACGGGGCGACGGCCCCCTCGTCGAGGGACTTCGAGGGATCCGGGACGAGGGCGGCGTCGTCGACCTCGCGCACCGTGCCGATGCCCTCGCAGCGCGGGCACGCGCCCTCGGAGTTGAAGGCGAGGGCCTCCGCCCCCGGGGCCTGCACGTCGGCGCCGCAGACGGGGCAGGAGAACGGCACCTCGGCGGCGACGTCGATCGTCGGCGGGACCCGGTGGCCGTTCGGGCACAGGTGCGAGGCCAGGCGCGAGAACATCAGCCGCAGCACGTTCAGCAGCTCGGTCGAGGTCCCGAAGGTCGAGCGCACACCGGGGACCGACGGCCGCTGGCGCAGCGCGAGCGCCGCGGGCACGTGGGTCACGGAGTCGACCGCGGCCCGCGGGGCCTGGGACATGCGCCGACGGGTGTAGGTCGAGAGCGCTTCGACGTACCGTCGCGACCCCTCCGCGTAGAGCACGCCGAGGGCGAGCGAGGACTTGCCCGAGCCCGAGACCCCGGCGATCGCGACCAGGGAGTCCAGCGGTACGTCGACGTCGACGTCGCGCAGGTTGTGCACGCGCGCGCCGCGCACCTCGATGGTCGTGGGGCGGGGGATCCGATGCGGGCTCACCGCCCCACGCTATCGGGGTTCGCGGCGCACGTACACGGACTTCGTGCCGAAGATCGTGAGCGGGCGGATGTCGTGCCCGTCGGAGCCCGGGCGGAGCGCGCTCCGGGCGAGGGAGACCAAGTAGCCGACGACCACGGTGCCCACGAAGGCGAAGCACGCGACCAGGAACGGGGTCGAACCGGAGTCCTGGACGATCCAGGCGGCGATCGAGCCGACTACGAGGCCCGCGATCACTCCGACCGCGTTCGCCCGCCGGGTGAAGATGCCCAGCGCGAAGACCGCGGCGATCGGCGTGCCGAACAGTCCCAGGATCGACAGGAACAGGTTCCAGGTCTCCGCCTGATCGGTGCTCGCCAGGTACAGCGCCGCGCCCGTGCCGATGATCCCGGCGAGGATGATGATGACACGGGCGAGGCCGACGGAGGCCGCCTTCGCGCCGCGGCCCACCAGGAACCGGTCCCACACGTCCACCGTGAGGCAGGCCGAGATCGAGTTGAGCGAGGAGGACAGCGTCGACTGGGCGGCGGCGAAGATCGCCGCGAGCACCCCGCCCGAGACGCCGGCGGGCAGCACGTGCACCACGAAGTAGGGGACGATCGCGGAGGTGTTCACCGAGTCCGGCAGCGGGCTCGTGTGCTTGAAGTAGCTCTAGAGAAGGGTGCCCATGCCGTAGAACAGCGGGATCGTGATGAGGGAGAGCACGCCGTTGGTCAGCAGCGAGCGGGCCGTCTCCCGGCTGCTCGCGGTGGTCTGGTAGCGCTGCACGACGTCCTGGCTGCCGGTGTACTGGTAGAGGTTCGTGAACACCGAGCCGATGAAGATGATCGGGATGGAGGCGCCGAGCATCCCGCCCAGGTCCCAGTCCTTGCCGGAGAACAGCTTGTCGTCGGCGATCGCGTCGTGCGCGACGGTGCCCAGGCCGCCGTCGATCGTGAACAGGCCGAAGCCGATGATCACCACGGCGCCCAGCAGCAGGATGATGCCCTGGATGACGTCGGCCCAGATGACGCCCCCGATGCCGCCCAGGAAGGTGTAGACGATCGAGAGCAGGCCGACGATCGCCGCGACCAGCACCGGATCGATCTCGGTGACCGAGGCGATCGCGAGGGTGGGCAGGTAGATGACCACGGCGATGCGGCCGATGTGGAAGAGCACGAACATCAGCGAGCCGATCACGCGCATCGCCGGGCTGAAGCGCTCCTCGAGGTAGTCGTAGGCGGCGGCGCGGCGTCGCCTCGGCCCGGTCACAGCTGCGCCTGGGATGCTGGCGGCGTGGACATCGGCACCTCACTCACCGAGGCCCTCTCCGGGGCGTGGCAGCGCAGCCTGCCCGCTACCCCGCCCGACCAGGGCTGGTGGTCCCTCGCCGCGATCGCCGCAGCCCTCGCCGTCGTGGTGCTCCCGCCCGTCTGGCGCTTCGCGCGCCTCGCGGTGACGGTCGTGCACGAGCTCGGGCACGCGGGCGTCGGCATCCTCATGGGTCGGCGCTTCACCGGCTTCGTGGTCAGCGGCGACATGTCCGGCCACGCGGTGACGGTGGGCCGGCCGACGGGGCTGGGCCGCATCCTCTCCGCATGGGCCGGGTACCCCATGCCCGCCCTGGTGGGAGCGCTGCTCATCCAGATCGCCTTCGGCGGCTGGGCGCGCACCGCGCTCGCCGTCGCGCTCGTGCTGCTGGTGGTCTCCCTGGTGTTCTCCCGCTCGCTGCACACCGTCGCGACCGTGCTGGTGAGCGCCCTGATCGTGGGGGCCGTGTGGTGGTGGGGCGGAGCGCTCGGCCCAGGGGTGCTCGTCCTCGCCCTGGGCGTGCTGCTCCTGCTCGGCGCCTGGCGGCACCTGGGGACCGTGATGACCACCGGTCGACGCCAGGACGACCCCCAGCAGCTCGCCCAGCTCACGAGCGTGCCCGCCTGGGCGTGGAACGCCGGCTACGTGCTGGTCCTCGCGCTCTGCTCATGGTGGGCCAGGGCGGTGCTGCTGCGCGCACTGGGGTGAGGCGAGGGCCCGTCGGCTCCTCGACGCCGGGCGGCAGGGGGCGGATGATGGCACCGAGGTGACCCCGATGGATCTGCATGCCTGGCTCTCGCTGCTCGACGCCCGCGAGTACTCGATCGCCCGCGAGGTGATCGTGCGCGGCGTCGCCCTCGTGTTCGTGATCGCCTTCGCCTCCGTCCTGCGCCAGTTCCCCGCGCTGCTGGGGGAGAACGGACTGATGCCCGCGCCGCGCTACCTCGCCCGGCTCGAGGAGCGCGGCATCCGCGGCGGACCCACGCTCTTCCGGTTCTCCCGCACCCCCTACAGCGACCGCCTGCTGCGGGCCATGTGCTGGGTGGGCATGCTGCTCGGCGCGGCGACCGTGCTCGGCCTCCCGCAGCTCGGACCCGCCTGGACCACGATCCCTGTCTTCCTCGCGATGTGGGGGCTCTACCTCTCGATCCACTCCGTGGGGCAGGTCTTCTTCGGCTTCGGCTGGGAGTCGATGCTGCTCGAGTGCGGTGCGATCGTCGGCTTCCTGGGGTCCGACGCGGTCGCCCCGCCGCTGCTGATCCTGCTCTTTCTGCGCTGGATGCTGGTGCGCCTCGAGTTCGGCGCCGGCATGATCAAGATGCGCGGCGACCCCGCCTGGCGCGACCTCACCGCGATGGACCACCACCACCTCACCCAGCCCATGCCGGGTCCGCTGAGCCGGCGCGCGCACCTCATGCCCCGCTGGTGGCACCGGCTCGAGACCCTGGGCAGCCATGTCGTGCAGCTGGGCGCGATCTGGCTGGTCCTGCTGCCGCAGCCTCTCGCCTCGATCGGCGCGAGCCTGGTGATCCTCACCCAGCTCTACCTCATGGCCACGGGCAACTTCGCCTGGCTGAACCTGCTCACGATCCTCGTCGCCTTCAGCGCGATCAGCGACCCGTTCCTGCGCTGGATCACGGGCGGTCCCTGGCCCGGATGGGGGCTGCCGCACGGGCCCTCGGTTGGGAGCGGGGGCGGGAGCGGAGCGGCCGACGGCGGTGCCCTCGTCGCCTCGCCCCTGTGGTGGCACGTGCTGGTGATCGTGGTCTTCGCGGGGCTCGTCGTCCTCAGCCGCAAGCCGCTGCGGAACCTCTTCTCCGCCCATCAGCTGATGAACGCGAGCTTCAACCGTTGGCACCTCGTGAACGCGTACGGCGCCTTCGGGTCGATGACCAGGCAGCGCCACGAGGTCGAGATCGAGGGGACCCTCGCCGAGGACCCGAGCGCGGCGGGCGAGGACGACTGGCGCCCCTACCTCTTCCACGGCAAGCCGGGCCCGCTCGCGCGGCGCCCGCGCCAGTTCGCGCCCTACCATTTGCGGCTCGACTGGCTGATGTGGTTCCTGGCCCTGCGGCCGGGAGGCGATCCGTGGTTCGTCGCGCTGCTGACGAAGCTGCGGGAGGGGGATCCGCAGATCCGCCTCCTGCTGCGTGAGGACCCCTTCGACGGGGCGGCGCCGACGGGTCTGCGCGTGCGGCTGTTCGACTACCGCTATGCGACCCGTGCGGAGCACCGTGCGAGCGGAGACCGGTGGGTGCGCACGGACCTCGGGGTCATCGCCCGGCTGGGTTGAGGTGGCCGGTCGGGAGCTCCGGGCCCCGGCCGACGACGGGACCGTCGGCTGGGATCCCATCGGCCGAAACGATGGTGTCCGAGCCGGCCCCCGCGGAGCCTCCGTCGGCGGAGTCCCCGTCGGCCTCCTCGCGATCCCGGCGGAACGGGGCGGTGAGGGCGGGCAGGATCCCACGGCGGTGGATCACGAACAGCACGAGCGCGACGACCAGATAGACCGCCGAGAGGATGAGGCGGCCGTGCGTGCCGGGCACCGCGAACTGCACGGCGAACAGCGCGAGCAGGGAGATCGCGCCCCAGCGGGGGAAGCGCAGGCCCAGCAGCAGGGCCACGCCCATCATGGTCTGCGCGGCGGTCAGCAGGATCTCCTCGACCTGGCGCGGGTCCAGGGCGAGGGTGCCGCTGCCGCCGCCGAGCGCGTAGGCGAGGGGCAGGCTGCCCACGAGCATCGTCCACTGGTTGACCTTGGCGGAGATCAGCATGCCCAGCGCGGCCGCGGCCTTCCCGCGGGTCGCGAAGATGATCGCGACGATGAACTCGGGCGCCTCGGAGGCGAGGGGCGCGAGCCACTGCACGAGCAGGAACTGGTCGATCCCGAGCGTGCTCCCGGAGGCGACGAGGGCCTCGGCGAACGGCTCGGCGCACGCGAGGATGATCAGCGCGGAGACCACGAACAGCCCGATCACCACAGGGCGCCGGGTGCGCTGGGGCAGGGCCCCGATGCGGGCCGCAGTGCCCACGAGGTCCGGCTCCTCCTCGGCGCCGCCGCGGGCGATGCGCACCAGGTAGTACACGAACCAGGCCAGCAGGATCACGCCGAGGATCCAGCTGATGGTCGCGGTCAGCGGCATCACGAAGGCGAGCACGGAGGCGATCAGCAGGAAGCCCAGCTCGAGGCGGTGCTCGGGGTCCAGGACCACCTCGCGCACGGTGCGGCCCGAGCGTCGCGAGGCGATCGCGACGCTGACCAGCACCACCACCGGCCAGCCGAGGCCCAGCAGCAGACGGTTCGAGCCGGTCATGTTGGCGGCGGCGAACTGCACGTAGTCGGGTTCGGAGCCGGCGCGGAAGGCGAAGTACAGGTCGACGGCGTATTCGGGGAGCACCGCGATGATCGCGAGGATCGCGACCGCGAGGCCACCGCTGATGTCGACCTCTGCGGCCTCGGCCGCCCAGGCGAGCACGAAGGCCGCCGCCACCACCGCCGCTCCGAAGATGAGCAGACCCAGCAGGGAGGGGGTCGCGATGTCTCCCAGGCGCAGCACGAGCGCGGGGACGGCGACGAGGAAGCACAGCAGCGCGGGGCGGATCGATCTCAGCACGCCCGACACACTGTCAGACGTTTAGGCAGGTATGCAAGTGTCGAAGAGTGCGTGGTGAGGTGCCAGACGGTGACACAATGAATTAATGGGCATTGAACCGACGCAGCAGCAGCTGGACACCGTGGCGCGCACCTTCGCTCTCCTCAGCTCGCCCACGCGCCTGCACCTGGTCGCCCTCGCCGTCGCCGGCGAGCTCGACGTCAGCGCCCTTGCCCACGAAGCCGGCATCACCGTCGCCACCGCCAGCCAGCACCTGAGCAAGATGCGGCTGGCGGGCCTCGTCTCCGCTCGCCGCGACGGCCGACGCCTCTTCTACACGGTCGACGACCCCCACGTGGTGATGGTGGTCCAGCAGATGTTCGAGCACATCGCGCCCGACGGGACGCTGGCTCCGGACCCGGACCCGGCTGCCGGGTAGGCACCGTGCCGCGACCCGGCCGCCGGGTAGACGCCGACGGGAAGGTGGGGCCGACGGGCGCGGCTGCGAAGGAGGGTGGGTTCGGGCGGCAGCAGGTCGCTCAGCCGTCGAGCCCGGTCTCGCGCAGCGTGATGTTCAGCCGACCCTCGGCGATCCCGCAGCCCCGGGGCGCGGTGCCCGGCTGGATGCGGGTGACGCCGTGGAAGGCCAGTCGCGAGGGGCCGCCGAAGACGAACAGGTCACCGGACTCGAGCGTGATGTCCTGGTAGGGCTTCGTGCGCGTCTCGGTGTTGCCGAAGCGGAACGTGCATGCGTCGCCGATCGAGAGCGAGACCACAGGGGCGAGGGAGCGCTCGTCCTTGTCCTGGTGCATGCCCATCTTGGCGTCGGCCGAGTAGTGGTTCACCAGGGCGGTGTCGGGAGAGTAGGGCGAGGCAGCGTGCTCGGGGTCGGGCTGTCCCGGGGTACCGGCGAGCTCGGGATCGTGCTGGGCGGCCGCCGCGATCGCCGACCGGCCCAGCCGCGTCATCCAGTCCGGGAACGGCAGCACCCGGTTGCCGTTCACGTCGACCGCCTCGCGCGAGTACGCGTACGGCCTCCAGTGCCAGCCGAGGCAGACCGTCCGCACGCTCATCTCGTGCCCGCGCACCGTCGGGGAGCGCGGGGGTACGGGCCCGTCGGCCCATTCCTCGAAGCGCGCTGCGATCCATGCCTGCTGGTCCAGGCGCAGGAACCCCGGCACCCAGACCGCTCCGGGAGCGAGCACCCGCGCCGGGCGGGGGAGCAGGTCGTCGCCGAACAGGGAGCCGTCCTCGTGCTGCGCATCCATGCCGCCGATCCTCGCACACGGGGGCGAGATGCCCATGCGCTCACGGGAGCGCCGACGCCCCGCCGGCGGGCGGGTGCCGGACGGAATCCCTGACCAGGATCTATGACCGGAGCAGCTCGACTCGGTGAGAGATCCTGGTCATCGGGCGGACCCGGCCCGGGAGCCCTGCAGACTGACCGCGGGAGCCCCTCGGCCCGGGCGACGGCCCTCAGGCGGCGAACCCCTCCATCGGGTCCAGCAGCTCGCGGCGAGCGCGCCGGAAGACGAGGGATCCTCCGCGGATGCTCGCGAGGACGTCGGCGTGATGGCGCAGCGCGGACTTGTCGTCGTCGGCGTCCAGCAGGATAGCGTCCGCCCGCGCGCCCTCGTGGATGCCGTAGTCCTCGAGCCCCAGGTTCTTGGCGCCGTTCACGGTGATGAGGTCCAGGCAGCGGCGCAGGACGGGCTCGGTGAGCATGTGCGCCACGTGCAGTCCGCTCTCGAGCACCCGCAGCAGATCGCCCTCGCCGATCGGGTACCAGGGGTCGGCGATCGAGTCCTGACCGAGGGCGACGTTGAGGCCAGCCTCGGTCAGCTCCCGGATCGGAGCGACGCCCCGGGGCATCGGGGCGGGTGCGCCCCAGCCCTGCAGCTGCAGGTTCTCGGTCGGGTTGACCGCGAAGCGCATGTCCGCGGCGACCAGCTCGGGAAGAAGCTTGGCCATGTACCCCGCCTGGTAGTACGCCATCGCCACGGCATGGCTCGCCGTGACGCGGCCCTGCATGCCCCGCTCGATGGCGAGGTCCGCGAGCACCTCGACGAAGCGCGACTGCTCGTCGTCGATCTCGTCGCAGTGCACGTCGATCAGGGCGTCGTGCCGCTCCGCGAGGTCGAACACGCGGCGCAGGGAGGCGACGCCCGCCTCGCGGGTGCGCTCGAAGTGCGGGATCCCGCCCACGACGTCGGCCCCGCGGCGCATCGCCTCGGCCATCAGCTCGGTGCCCTGGGGGTGGGCGAGGATGCCGTTCTGCGGGAACGCCACCACCTGGATCCCGCACCAGTCCCGCACCCGGTCCTTGACCTCGAGGATCGCGTCCAGAGCCGTGAGGCCGGGCTCCGTGACGTCGACATGCGTGCGGATGAAGCCGACCCCGTTGCCGGCCTCGGAGCGCACGGCGTCCACGGCCCGCTCGATGACGCGCTCGCGCTGCACGAGGCCCTGGGCCTTGTGATCGGCCCAGATCCCGATCGCCTCGAACAGGGTGCCCGACTCGTTCATGCGGGGCTGGCCGACGGTGTTCGCGTAGTCCAGGTGCATGTGCGCATCGACGAACGGGGCGCACAGCAGCGCGCCCTGCGCATCGAGCACGTCCTCCCGCTCCGCCGGCCGCTCGGCGGGCTCCTCGTTCGCCGGGGCGATCCGCGCGAAGCGGCAGCCCTCCACGGTGACGTCGACGAGCCGCGAGGTCGAGCGCAGGCGAGCATTGGTGATGAGCATTCGGTGATCCTTTTCAGTGGGGCACGGCGTGGATGGGGGCACGGCGGTCTCGGAGGTGACCGGGGCGGCGCGGTGCGGGGTGATGCAGTGCGGTGCGGGGTCGTGCTGCGTGCGGTGCGGTGCGGTGGCGCGCGGGATGGGCCCCGGAGTGGGCCGACGGGCCAGGCCGGAGGCTAGAGCTCGTCGGCCGTCCTCGGGGCGAGAGGAGCGGGAGCGGCCGATGCGCCGGAGCCGTCGGCCCCGCCGCCGTCAGAGCTGCCGCGAGCCGTCTCACCGCGAGCTGCCCCGCCTGGAGCCGCCCCGTCGCGCAGCCCACCCGCGATGCCCGCGCTGTGCATGGGCAGGGGGCGTCCGCGCATGAGGACGCAGTACAGGACTCCGGCGGTCACCCCGCCCGCGAGCCAGGAGAGATCGAGCCCGCCCAGCGCCGTCGCGATCGGCCCCTGCAGCGCCGGGACCATGCCCTGGAGGAACAGCCACGACATGACGATGCCTGCGGCGAAGGCGAGGAACGCGCGCGGGTTCCAGGCGGCGACGGTGCGCGCGGACGCGGGGTCCGCGAGCGGGGAGAAGTCCGTGCTGTGCCGGTCGAGGATCGCATGGTGCACGAGCACCACGGCGCCCCAGGTGGCCGTCCACCCGACCACTCCGGAGAGCCACGCGTCGAGCGTCTGGGCGATGCCGTCGGCGAACACGAAGGCGATGACGGCTAGCAGCGAGAGCACGCCCACCATCACGCTCAGCGCGCGGCGCGGGATCGCGATGTCCAGGGAGCGGGCGGTGACGGAGAACGAGTAGATGTTCAGGATGTTCGTCGCGATCGGGCCGTGCACGACGAGCAGGAGGACGGGGACGGCGAGCGCGCCGAAGTTCTGGACGATGAGGGCGCCGGGGTCGGCGCCTCCGCCGCGGGTCGCGAGGCTCGCACCGAGCAGGCCGAGCCAGACGACGGGGATGAACTGGCCGGCCGCGCTGATCAGGAAGAGACGGCGCCGCGGCACCCGCGTCGAGACGAAGCGCGAGTAGTCCCCGGCGTAGGTGAGCCAGGTCAGGCCCCAGCCGATGCCGATCGCGGTCATCACCTGGCTCATCGCCACGAGGCGCTCGGAGCCGGAGAGCGCGCCCGTCGCGGGGCCCGCGTACGACCAGTCGATGTCCATGAAGCCCCAGGCGGCGACCGACATCGCGAAGAGCACGAGGAGTGTGGGAGGAACGGTCCAGCGCTCGAAGGCCGAGATCACGCGGAAGCCGAAGAAGGAGATCGCCACCTGGATCGCCATGATCAGCGCGCCGACCCCGATCCTCGCGCCGAGGTTCGCGGCCCGGGGATCGACGAGGCCGATCTCGCCGAACAGCGCCATCACCAGATCGAGCACGATCCATGTGTTCACGGCGCACCACCCGATGACCACGACCATCTGGACGACGGCGGGCACGTAGGCGCCGCGTCGGCCGAAGACACCGCGCGCCATCACCATCGAGGTCAGGCCCGTGCGCCGGCCGATCACCGTGAACAGGCCGAAGACGACGACGCCGACCAGGTTCCCCAGGACGAGCACGATCATCGTGTCGGCGAGGCTCAGACCCATGGTGATGCCAAGGGCGCCGAGCACCCAGTTGATGGGTGCGATGTTCGCGCCCGCCCAGATCCAGAACTGGCGGCCGGCGCGGTCGGTGCGCTGCGCCTCCGGGACCGGCACCGTGAGGTCGTCGGGCGACTGCGGGTCGACGGGAGCCGGGGGCGCGGAGGCGCAGCGC